>NZ_JBXUJJ010000004.1:0-266036 GCF_059115485.1 Parageobacillus sp. NEAU-HV-2 | reverse complement strand
ATTCTCCACAATCTCTACAAGAGAGGATTACAGGAAGTACTTCTTGGTGTATTCGATGGCCTTCCGGGACTGGAGGAAGCCTTTAAAGCCGTTTATCCGAAAGCCGATGTGCAGCGCTGTGTCGTTCACAAAGTACGTAATACCTTAAATCGTGTTCGGAAAAAAGATCAATTTGAAGTGGCAGAGGATCTCAAACTGATTTATCGCGCACCGAATAAGGAGATTGCGTTACAGATGTTTCAACAGTTTGAGTCGAAATGGTCCAGCAAGTATCCGAGAGAAGTTCAATCTTGGGCCAATGAGTTGGATGTCCTCCTTACATTTATGGATTATCCAAGCAGTATTCGAAGTGTGATTTACACGACCAATGCCATTGAACGAACGATCAAAGAGATTCGGAAACGTCTAAAGCCGATGAACAGTTTGAGTAGTTTAGAAGCCGCTGAAAAAGTCGTGTATTTGACCATCCAAGATTTTAATGAGAAATGGGCAGGGCGAAAGTTGCGAGGATTTGCCGAAGCACATGAAGCCCTTCAACGAATGTTTGAAGAACGTTATCATTAACCAAATACTGTAAATAAACAAAATAGGGGGATTCTCCCTTTCCAAACAGGAGACTGAATATTCAGTCTCCTGTTTGGAGGAAACTAGTTCCCTATTCATTCCAAATCCATTTCAGAGAAACCCTACCCCATTACATTACACAAAATTCTTGACGGTACCTTACCTGATATGAAAATAAGAATTTGTTCATATTTTCTATTTTATTTTTGTGATTAATTTAAAAAACTCTCCAAAGGATAGCTAAGTATGATTAGATTTCTTCTGTTAATGATAAATAGATTAAACTTTTCTATATAACTTCTTCATAATTAAAGTTAATTTGTCCAATGATAAAGCACTCATAAATTCTGGTGTTATGTCAAGAAAAAGAACACGTTAAACAGAGAAGAGAAATAGCTGAATTTATGCAGCTACTTTTCTCTGGTTGGCATAGTAAGCAGCTTCAAATTCAGATGATGATTCATAACCAGGTCCGGAGTGACTTCTTTTTTGGTTGTAAAAGCATACAATGTAGTTTGTGTTTCGCTTCTTTCCTTGTACGGAATCGATTCAGATAAATGCACTCTTTCTTGAGTAAGTTATGAAACGACTCCATACAAACTTTGTCGTAACAGCTCCTAGGTTTCGACATATTGACTTGGAAATGATACTCATGTAACAGTTGTTAATTATCATTGGAGACATACTGGCTCCCTCAATCCGAATCTCCCTACTAGTTTGTTTAAAGCTCGTTGTAACGCTTTGATGACTAATTCACGAAACTAGGGAGCTTTCGTCAGTCCAGCATTTGTCCAACATTGGAACTTCACTTTACAACGTATAAAAGGATCCAGATAAATCCACTTATCGTCTTCTTTACGGACGAGCTGCTTTTACTGCTTTTTTATTTAAAACGCGAATTAGTTAACAATTCTCATTCATATAATTGAGTATGAAAATAAAAGAAAACTAGGGGGTTATAGGGATGGGAATTTGTATACTATTTAGACAATATCCAAATGAAAATCCTTTTAGGGATCACTTGCTTGAATTAGCTAAATATTTTCCAGGTGATGAATTAATAATATCAACTGGTTATATAGAAGAAGCAATTTTTTTCGACCCTACTAACCCACAACCAAATGGAAGGATGTATATTGATGATTTGGCTGAAGCTATAAACGATGGGCTCCCCCAAGGAGGAACACTAAGAATAATAGGGGGAAGATTCTGGAAACATGAAAATAGTTGTCTATCTAATCAGGGACATACCTTCCCGCCAGGCCAAAATTATATAGTGGGTTCTAAGTGCTATATGTGTAATTTCAGGCATTTTGAAGATTATTTGAAAAGGCATACCAATATCCCTCAAAAATCTATTATTATTGAAGTTCAGCACGATAGCAGTTGGCATGCAAAAGTAGCAGTCAAACTTCATAAAGGGGAGTTTGTTGGGGCGATTATAGGAAGTAGTAATTTGACTGATCGTGCCTTCAGTGCCTACCATCAATATCCGAATAAAGAGTGTGATGTGTTTTTATGGAATAGACAAGCGTTATCAAATGCAGGTGTTAAGTGTAGTATAGATTCAATGTCGTGGAATCAAATTAAAAATTTTGACGGTTTCCATACAATTACCAGGATACCAGTTCAAATAACCACCAAGGGACTATCGGAAAAAGATATATTCAGAAACATCTTAGCCACAGTAAGAAAGTACAGGTAAGAAGGTACAGGGACGGGTAGAATCTCTAAGTCTCGTTTTATTGTCAAACAGCACGGCTTGATTTTAACTTTTTTTGCTATATTTTGGGGTATCTTCTCTAAGTTATGTCCCTTCAAGGGCCTATCAACATAAGGAAACTTCATTGGTTTAATATTTATTCCTGTAAGCCACATATCTCTGACAATAACGAACTTAAGCGGAATTATTAGGGGCTTTGATTTTCGCCTTTACAGATTCTTCACGAGTTCGACACTCACTAGGAAAACAAATTGTTCACCAATCCTTAATTCACAATGGGGAACGATTCGACACACTTCACGTGTGTATCTAGGAGTTAGGCTAAATGTCTATGATTCCTAGGGGAATCTCCACTCCTACGCCGTGCAGAGTTGACATTGTTTGTCAGTAGGTTCCATCCATTGATATAGGTCTCCATATTTTGAAGAAAAATATCCTAAAGTAAGTCTCTGCGGTCATTCCTCACCCTTCGTCACGACTCGCCGGTGCGAATTTCAACGATTTGAACTAGCAGAAGAGCCAGTCAACTGTTCAGTACATGTGCACGAATGGAGTCTTCCAAGCGATGATATACCGGTTGTAATTCGAGCGTCGACTTTAGAGTTCCGAAAGGCATCCTCGATATCGACTAGTTGTTTATATCCAAGCGTTACTTTTTCGGCAGATAACAGGAATCCTATCAATAACAAAAATCGTTCAAAGTAATTGAGCGGTTCATAAAACTACTCCCATTCCTCTCTATACCATTCCTTAAATCGCACAATTTCGTCTCTAAAATATCGTATATAAGGCTGGCAATGTGGCTAGCTCTTGTATCTTGTGCTAAATTCCTTATATGTTGTAATTCGCTGTTTTTGGCAATTAAAAAATGCATGAAATGGCAAATAAGAATATTCAATGATCTGTATAAAATTTCATACCTGTTGTCGCTTGACATGGAGCCTCTGCGGGCATGCTTTCTGGCAAAGGGGGCAAGCCACAGGACTTTGCAAGGCATATAAGCCTATCATACCCGCCACTCCATGTAAAGCGGTGAATATGCAATAAATTATGCATATCCTTAATTGCCAAACACTACAATTCTTAATTGCCACTAACAAATTCGCTAATAACTAAATCAGCTAATTCAGAAACATATTTTGATTCTCTTTCAATGTGATATTTCTCATGTCGAATTAGTCAAATAAGATATTCAAGCATTTCGTTACGGTTAGTAGAATCCATTTTATTAAGCCCTCCAGTATTCTTAATGTGCTTAGAAAGCTTACCACATCAACCTTTAGAGGACTTTTTGTTGGTGCCATAAGTGGTGCCAAATTTGGTGCCCAAAATAGTGCCGTTCGATAAATTCGGTATAACCTAGCGAATGTTGAAATTAGCGAAACCTTGGTATATCAACATTTTTCAAGTATTAAAGGTCTTATCTTTCTCAAATAAAATTCAGAAAATCATCTGTTTCACCTTGACAGGGTAGAAGTCGCGTACTTCGAACCCAGCCGAAATCATCTAACGTCTTAGAACCGCGTCAAATCAACGTTTGGCGTGGTTTTTTCTTTTCGTTGACTTGGCGTCGACTTATCGTTGACAGCGCAGCAGGAAAGCGGTCGCCTCCGTTGTACAGCAGCGGCCCTTTATAAACGTAATGTCCAACGCTTTTTATTTCGAAATAGCGAAATAATAGGCGTTTTTTGTTATGTCTATTTTAGAAAACAATGAGAGTATGCGAAGAGGAAAGCGGATGAAAACGGTGCGATCAACAGCTAATAAAGTAGATGTCTATCATATTGTGAGATTTTCAGAAGGCAGACAAAAGATGATAGTCAATAATCTCATTTTACTTTGTACTAGTTATCAAGCGGAGGAATATAAAGGAGAACATGCTTATTATATGTTATAGAAAAAATATCGAAGGGAGATGAAAATAGCGTTGGCAACGAAGCTTAAAAAAGCTGCGTTCAAACATGTCGAAGCAAAATGGTATTGCTATCACGATCCATCGAAAGAGATACAAATGATTCGAAATAATCTCATGTTTTGTCGAGAGGGAGTCGATGAAAACATAGGTAGCGGCCGCGATTCTCTTCCAAGGAAGCCGATGGAATCCAACGCTGCACGACAGACGACACATAAGCGGTTAGCACAGTTAGAAGAAATAGCAAACGCGGTATATACACAATTGCCAAAAACGCATCAAAGGCTGATTCGATTATGGGATTGGACAAGACGGTATACATGGGATGGACTAGCTGATAAATTAAGCAAACGCCAAGCCGTGCGGCGGCGGATGAAATTATTTATGCGATTGGGGTGAGATGGGATGCAGATGAGTGCCGTATTTATGAAAGAGTTAGCTGATATACTCTTCAAATACAATTTAGCTTGCATAAAGTCAGATAACGGTATTATAGGCTATAAAGATGGCAAATTCAAAATGTTGAATAATACGTTTGTTAGCGCGATACCAGAAGGAATTGAAATGAGTGGTTATGGAGTAAAGCATAAAAAAGAACCTTTAGAGAAAATAGTAGAAGATCTAAAAGATTGTTTTAAGAAAAACAAGATGGGTGCAATTGAGGGCAATTATTTTATTGGTTTTGATGATGGCAACAAATTCAAAATAAGAATAATGTAAACCGAGCGATAAGCTCTTTTATTTTCGGGCAGCGAAAATTTGGCTCTGTTTATAAAATATCCGAATTTTACAAAAAAACAATTCTCTATTAACACGCCATTTATAAAAATCACCTATGATGAAAGTAAAAGTGAATGGGTAGGTTGAGAGGATGAGAAACCGTGAAAGCAAAAAGGAAGCGATCTTACGAAACGCTCCTATATGTTTTCATGGTTTCTTTTTCTTTTAATTTGTGAAAGGGGGATTGTTTTGAGCGAACGATGGTTGGAGTGCATCCGAAGCGATCGGCTCATTGCCGCAATTAAAAGCCCAAAGTATCTAGAAATGTTTCTCCAAACCGAATTGCAAGTCGCCTTTTTGCAAACGGGAAACATTAGTGTGATTAAACGATATGTCGATTTATTAAAGGAACATCAACGGTTTGTTTTTCTTCATGTCGAAAAGATTCCAGGAATTAGTTATGACCGGGAGGGGTTGAAGTTTTTGGCAAAATTTATAAAGCCGCATGGGATTGTGACGACCAAAAGCTCTCTCGTTCAATTAGCGAAAAAAGAAGGGTTGATGACCGTTCAGCGCTTGTTTTTAGTGGATACCGATGCGGTGGAAAATGGAATAAAAAGCATTCATGATGTCCAGCCGGATGCATTAGAGATTATGCCCGGGCTGATTCCTGAAATGATTGAGATGGTCCGGAAACAGACGCACGTTCCCATTATTACCGGCGGGCTGATTCAACATGAGAAACATATTGAAGCTGCGCTGCAAAGCGGGGCGGTTTCTGTTTCGACGGGACGCCCATGGTTGTGGAAAAAATGGGGAAGCATAAGCAGGGAAGAGGTGCATGCGCGTGGCGAAAATTGAATTAGTTCATGTGTGCAAGTCTTACAACGGAAAAGAGAATGTCATTCACGATTTAAGTGTTTCCATTGAACCGGGGGAATTTTTCGTTCTTGTCGGTCCGTCTGGTTGCGGCAAAAGCACGATTTTACGGATGATAGCCGGGTTAGAAACGATTACATCCGGGACTTTGCTCATCGGCGGGATAGAGGCCAATGATCTGCCGCCGAGCGAACGCAATTTGTCGATGGTATTTCAAAACTATGCGCTGTACCCGCATTTAACCGTTGAGCAAAACATTACTTTTGGTCTACATACAAAGAAAATTTCGAAACAAGAACAAAAGAAACGCTGTTTGGAAGCAGCAGAGATGCTTGGTTTGACCGATTTTCTCAAACATAAACCGCGCGAATTATCCGGTGGGCAGCGCCAGCGTGTAGCGCTAGCGAGAGCGATTGTCACTCATGCGCCTATTTGCTTAATGGATGAGCCTTTATCGAATTTAGATGCAAAATTACGGGCAAAAATGCGTTCCGAAATTCGCCAGCTGCAAAGACGACTAGGGATCACCATGGTTTATGTGACGCATGATCAAGTAGAAGCGATGACGATGGCGGATCGAATGATGATTTTACACGAAGGGCGGCCGCAGCAAATCGGGGCTCCGCTTGACATTTATAACCATCCTGCCAATACATTTGTTGCTTCTTTCATCGGCGCGCCGCCAATGAATTTGGCGGAAGCAAAGGTGCTGGAAAGTTTGTTGCTTTTTAACGGTGGACGGGCGATCCGGTTTCATCGCCTTTTGCCTTCTTCCACACAACAAATCATTGTTGGCGTCCGTCCGGAACATATCCGCCTTGCCAAGTCAGGCGATGACCATTTTGTAGCGAAAGTCGTCAATGTGGAAATTTTAGGTACGGAAACGCTCGTCACATTTGAACTAACGAAAAACGAGCATTGGATTGCGCGATGGAACGGGCAATGGAACGTTCATGCCGGTGAACGAGTGCCTTTAACCATTGATGAAACAGATTTCCTTTTCTTTCATGAAAATGGCCAGCGGTTGAATCGCTCGATGCCTTCTTATGCGGCCGGCAAGGAGGAACGCCAATGAATACATCGCTTTCCATGAAATCATCTCCATCTGTTCCGATTCGCCGCAAACGAGCGATACGGGCAACGTTGGAAGGAATAGTGTACTTGCTTCCATCGCTTATTTTGTTTTCTATTTTTCTTTTTTACCCGATGCTGCGAACCATGTATTTAAGTCTCTATGTAACAGATCATCAAGGAAATCCTGTTCAATTTGTCGGGATCGAGAATTTTGTTTATTTGTTAAAAGATGTTAACTTTCTGCAAAGCGCAAAAGCGACATTGTTATTCGTTTGCTACACCGTTCCGGCCAGTGTTTTTCTAGCGTTATGTTTAGCGCTCATGGCCAATGAAAAGCTGAAAGGAATCGGTTTGTTCCGCACGTTTTTTTCTTCGACAATGGGCATGAGTGTAGCGGCCTCTTCTGTCATTTGGATGTTTATGTACAATCCTTCCATCGGGGTTATCAATAAAATGCTATCTTTATTTGGAATTTCCGACGTTCAGTGGCTGCTTGACCCGAAATTAGCGCTCATTTCTGTCGCCATTTCAACGATTTGGATGAATACAGGTTTTACCTTTCTGATTTTGCTCGGAGGATTGCAAAATATCGACCCGACTTTATATGAAAGTGCGCGCATTGCGGGGGTGAGCTACTGGTATCAACTGCGCAAAGTGACATTGCCTTTATTGTCGCCAACGCTCTTTTTTGTGACGACGGTTTCGCTCATTCATTCGTTCCAAACGTTTGGCCAAATCGATATGTTAACGAAGGGCGGACCGATGGACGCAACGAATGTCATTGTTTACTCCATTTACAAAGATGCTTTTATTAATTACAACTTCGGTTCGGCTAGTGCCCAAGCGGTCCTTCTCTTTTTCGCGGTTTTAGTGGTTACCTTTTTGCAATTTAAATTCGGGGAGAGGAAGGTTCATTATCAATGAACGTGTTACGAACGTTTCTGTTGTATGCCCTTCTCATCATTTGTTCTGTTGTCGTGCTGTTTCCGATTGTTTACGCGTTTCTCATCAGTTTTATGAATGGAGCGGAAGTGCTGCAGGGGCATATATGGCCGCAGAAGTTTACGATGGCTAACTATGTTGCGGCGTTTCAGAAAGTTCCGTTGCTAGAGTATTTGTTAAACAGCTTTATTGTTTCGTTGATTGTTATGTCCGGACAGTTGATCGTGTCAAGCTTAGCGGCATTTGCTTTCGTGTTTTTAAACTTCAAAGGGAGAGATGTTCTCTTTTTTCTATGTATCGCAACGATGCTGATCCCTTGGGAGGCAACGATGATTCCGAATTTTTTGACCGTTCAAAAACTTGGCTGGCTGAATAGCTATTTAGGATTGACAGTTCCATTTTTTGCTTTAGCTTTCGGCATATTTCTTTTGCGCCAGCACTTTAAGACGATTCCACTGGAATTATATGAGGCGGCGCAAGTATCAGGGGTTGGCCGCTTTCGCTTCTTTTGGAATATTGTTCTTCCGTTATCGAAAACGAGCTTAGTTACATTAGGAGTTTATAGCTTTTTAACGACTTGGAATATGTATTTATGGCCTTTGCTCGTTACCAATAATGACCGTGTTCGCACCGTCCAAATCGGATTAAAGCAAATGCAATCGCAAGAAATTTCGACAGAATGGGGGGTGGTGATGGCGGCAGTTGTCGTGATCATTTTGCCAACATTATTGTTGTTGTTTGTCGGGCAAAAGCATCTTCAAAAAGGACTTATGCAGGGAGCGATTAAATAAGGGGGAGAAAAATGATCATGAAAAAAGGAATTTTCATTTTGTTCGCGTTCATTTTAATGACACTGACCGCTTGTTCAAGCCAAAACAACGAAGCAACAGCCGCTCCATCTGAAAACAAAGACGGGAAAACAGAGGTCATTTTTTGGCATGCGATGAGCGGCGATTTAGAAACGGTATTAAAAGAAATTGTCGAGGAATTTAATCAGTCCCATCCTTCTATTGAGGTAAAGCCGATTTTTCAAGGCACATACGAAGAAGCGTTGACGAAATTCAATACAGTGGCTGGAACGAAAGACGCGCCAACGATTATGCAAACATTTGAAGTTGGAACAAAGTATATGATTGATAGCGGCAAAATTCAGCCTGTACAAAAATTTATTGATGAAGAAAATTATGACACATCGCAATGGGAAAAAAATATCGTCAATTATTATACGGTGGATGGAAAAATCTACTCCATGCCGTTCAACTCCTCCACGCCTGTGCTGATTTATAACAAAGATGCGTTCAAAGAAGCAGGATTGGACCCTGAAAAGCCGCCGATGACGTATAGCGAGTTAAAAGAAGCGGCAAAAAAATTGACAAAAAAACAAGGGGGACAAACGACCCAATATGGTTTTTCGATTTTAAATTACGGTTGGTTTTTTGAAGAAATGCTTGCGGTGCAAGGCGGGCTGTACGTCAATAATGAAAATGGACGCAAGGGGAACGCCAAGAAAGCGATTTTTAATAGTGAAGAAGGATTGCGTGTATTTGATTTGATTCGTGACATGTATAAAGAAGGAACGTTCTACAACGTAGGACAAAACTGGGATGATATGCGCGCGGCGTTTCAATCCAAGAAAATCGCGATGTATTTAGACTCTTCTGCAGGGGTGAAAACGATTATCGACAATGCGCCGTTTGAGGTGGGAGTTTCTTACTTGCCAGTTCCAGATCGTGTAGAGCGCCAAGGAGTGATCATTGGCGGAGCGTCGCTATGGATGAGCAAAGATATTAGTGAAAAACAGCAAAAAGCGGCATGGGAGTTCATGAAATATTTAGCAACACCTGAAGTCCAAGCGAAATGGCATGTGAAAACAGGGTATTTTGCGATTAATCCAGCCGCTTATGACGAAGAGATCGTGAAAGCGGAGTGGGAAAAATACCCTCAATTAAAAGTAACCGTCGATCAATTGAAACAAACAAAACCAATACCTGCGACACAAGGAGCGCTCATCTCTGTTTTTCCGGAATCCCGCCAAAAAGTAGTAAAAGCAATGGAAAGCTTATACCAAGGCGCTGATCCGAAAGAAGCGCTGGATCGTGCAGCAGAGGAAACGGACCGGGCTCTTGAAGTAGCGAATAAGAAATAAGTTGGAAATCAACGGGGCTGGCCTAAAAGCAAAGCGTCAGACCCAACAACCATATGCAGGGCATAACTATATGAGGTCAGACGCTTATGGGTCAGCTCCTTTGATTTACTCATCAATGGGGGTGTGGAGAGGAATGGAAGTTTATGCCCATCGGGGATTTAGCGGGAAATATCCCGAAAACACCATGCTGGCGTTTCAAAAAGCGTACGATGTGGGTGCTGACGGGATTGAATTAGATGTACAAATGACAAAAGATGGGGAAATTGTCGTCATTCATGATGAACGAGTCGACCGAACAACGGATGGGATTGGTTATGTCAAAGACTTTCTTTATAAACAGCTTCGTTTGCTTGATGCGGGAAGCTGGTTTCATGACCATTTTGCCCGCCAACGTATTCCCGCCTTGATGGAGGTGCTGGAGTGGGTTCAAGATTTAGATAGAAAAATAATGATTAATATTGAGCTAAAAAATGACGCAATCGATTATCCGCATTTAGAAGAAAAGGTGCTCAAAATGATTGGGCAATTCCAATTGGAAGACCAGGTTATATTATCTTCTTTTAACATATTTAGTATGCTAAAGGCACGGCAGCTTCATCCGACCATTGAAATTGGCACATTGTTTGAAGGAGTGAATGAAAGCGCAGTTCCAAGGGCAAAAGTAGTGAATGCTCAAGCGATACATGGGAATTTGCCGTTTGTTTTATCTTCAGAAGGAAAAAAAGCGGTGGCCCAAGGGATGAAATTGCGCGTTTATACGGTGAATGATGCAAAGGTAGTACCGATGTTGTGGAATGCGGGCGTATCGGCGCTAATGACAGATTTTCCGAATGAAATTTTGACGGAGAAGTGTCAGTCTTAAGAAGAAGCAGAGAACGAAAACCCTCGACACATTCCCTTTCTATAATGCGAAGCATTTAGGAGGGGGTAGTCGAGGGATATTTTTTAACCTGCTTTTTTTGCTATTTTATCTTTTTGTTTGGTTGTAAGATTCCAATAAATAGGAATTCCGGATAATGTGATTAACACAGAAAGAAAAGCATCGAGCGGCTGATGGATGACGGTGCTTCCAATGATGTAAAGCGCTCCCGCAATCGCGACAATAGGCGTTACAGGATATAAAGGCACTTTATATAGCAAATGATCGGACTTCTGATTTTTCCGCAGCAAAAATACGGCGCAAAACGCTAAGCCGTAAAAGGAGAAAACACTAAAAATGGCGATATCGGTCAAGCGATCTGGGCTTGTCATTAACATCATCGCCACAGCGATCGCTACTTGTAAAACGGTTGCTTGAACAGGAGTGTGAAACGTTGGGTGAACGCGTGATAAGAAACGAGCGCCAGGGAACAGTCCGTTTTCTGCCATGGCAAACGGCATGCGTGGGAATGTTAAAATCTTTCCATTTAAACAACCGAAAATGGAAATTAAAATGCCGATCGCAATCATTTTTCCGCCTACATCGCCAAATAGTAACGTCGCGACTTCTTTTGCGGCGTTCGGGCCAAGCTCGACAATTTTACTGGCAGGAAGTACGTGAAGGATCGCGACATTGACGGCTAAGTAGCAAAGCGTGACAATGACAATTCCAGTAATAATGGCTTTTGGCAACGTTTTTGCTGGATTTTTCATTTCGCCTGCCACAAACCCGACGTTCATCCAGCCGTCGTATGCCCAAAGCGTCGCTAATACAGCAGCACCCATGCTGATCGCTTGGCTGCTTTCGCTTTCCATTCCGAACACAGGCGCATCTCCTTGAACCATTCCAAACACGATAATAAGGAAGATTGGAAGCAGTTTTGCTAATGTTAACAAGCTTTGAACTGTTCCGCCATATTGTGTTCCAAGTATGTTAATGAGCGCAAGAAAAAGAACAGCCAAAATTCCGATCCATGTTTCCGTCTGTTTGGAAAAACTGAACACCCCTGCAAATAACGAACCGAAGTATAACCCGAGCGCTCCGATCACCGCTGGGCCGTAGATGATCGTTTGCACCCATCCGCATAAAAAGCCCCAAAACTTTCCGTACACCTCTTCTACATAAGCATACAGTCCTCCGGTTTTCGGGATTTTTACGCTCACTTCCGCGATCGTCAACCCGCTCGCTAATGTAATGATGCCACCGATGACCCATGCCCATAGGGCCATTGTCGAGTCACCAGCGGCGGCGATGACCACGCCTGGTTTCATGAAAATGCCGGAACCGATGACCGTGCCGATGACTAAAGATGTTGCAACGATAAAGCCAATGCTTTTTCTTAATTCAGCTTGCTCCATTTTGTTCACCTCAAAAAGACAAATGTTTTTCTGATAAGTACTCAATCATTATAACATGAGATTAAGTAAATTGTTATTTTTCAAAAATTAAAACATTATGGAGAATCAACTTCATTTCTTGACATGAACGAGTTTTTTGTACACGATGAAACATGTCTTTTCATGGTATAAATAGTATAGGAAAAATCTACAACGAATGACGTAGGGAGTCGCAGGAAATGAATTGGATACGGTCACGTATTTTTTGGAAAATTTATCTCATTAATTTAGTCGTTATTTTTGCTTTGCTAGCATTAATGTTTATGATTGCTCGGATGTCTTTGCCGGAAATCACCAAAGAACAATATCGCTACATGACGGATAAGACCGTTTTGCGAATGAAAGAACAAATTGTTCAAATTGGCGAGGATTTAAATAAGTTTGAGCAATACGTGCAAAACGATCCACGTTTTCGGGTGAACGATGCCAAGCAATGGTCAGAAGGACTTGAACATATTATTCAAATTTCTCCTTACATTGATAGCGGTACAGTATTAGATTCGCACGGATATGTGAAAGGATTTTATCCTAATGACTTGAGCTATCTATTAAACTATAACTTAAGTAAGCGTGAATACTTCCAGCAAGCGTTGCGAACGAAAAAAGCTTACTTCAGCGATGTCGTCTCCGCGGATACGGGACGTTATTTACTCGTTATTTCTGTTCCTGTTTTAAATGAACGGAATGAAGTGGAGAGAGTCGTCAACTTATCGATGCGAATTGAACATAATAATCTATTTCGATCCATTGTTCAAAGTTTTCGAATTGGTGAACACGGCTATACGTTCATTGTCGATCGCAATGGGAACATTATTACTCATCCATCGAAAAAGCGAATTGGCGATAATGTCGTCGAAAATGCTGTTGTGCAAAAATTGCTTCGAGGACAATCAGGCTATGAAGAAGTCGTCAATACGGAAGGAGTGGCGATGCTTGCTTCCTATGCGTACATTCCGATTTTACAATGGGGTGTTGTTGCGCAAGTGCCTGTTTCGGAGATTTATAAACCTTATGCGTTGTTTGAAAAGGCGCTTTGGTTTGCTTCTATTGCGGCATTTTTCATTTTATCGCTTTTAACAGCGCTCTATGCCCAGCAAATTGTCCATCCGATTCGCCGGTTATGTGATGTGGCAGAAGCGGTCGCAAAAGGAAACAAACATGTTCGCGCAGACGAAACCGATCCAACGGAAATTGGCTTGCTTGCAAAGCGCTTCAATTACATGATTGATTCTATTCAACAGTCAGAAGAACTGTTGCGAAAATCGGAAAAACTAGCGGTTGTCGGTGAATTGGCGGCAGGGGTTGCCCACGAAATCCGTAACCCATTAACATCGCTGAAAGGGTTTATCCAGCTTTTAAAAGAGGGAGAACGCAATCAGGTGTATTTCGATATTATTGAAGCGGAGTTAGAGCGATTGAACGAAATTGTCGATGAGTTTTTATTGCTTGGAAAGCCGAATCCAGCAAAAAAGGCATACCATCACGTATCGGAAATGTTACAACATGTGATGAAGCTTCTTGAAGGGCAAGCGCTATTGCATCATGTCACCGTTCAATATTTCATTGATGAACAACTTCCGCCGCTTTATTGTGATGAAAATCAATTGAAACAAGTGTTCATCAACATCATCAAAAACGCAATTGAAGCGATGCCAAATGGCGGAATATTACGGATCGAAGCGAAACAGCGACTAGATTCGATTCTCATTTGCATCACAGACGAAGGCTGTGGCATTCCGAAAGAGCGAATGGCCACGCTCGGTGAACCGTTCTACAGTACAAAAGAAAAAGGGACAGGACTAGGGCTAATGGTAAGTTTTAAAATCGTGGAAGCACATGGTGGCGAAATGAAGATTTATAGTGAAGAAGGAAAAGGAACGACCGTTTGTTTGCTTTTTCCCATTTCCTCAAAGCAGGAGGGCTGAGTGAAAAGATCAGCCCTCTTTCTTTGGCGGCTTCACGCAACAAAAATTCGCTGTGTGCATTGACGCTGTGAATTTCGTTTTGTGCCCATCGTTCAATCACTTCGTATAAAGCGGGATCGATCACAATGGAAAAGTTTTTCTTTTTCGCCATATCACTCGACAACCACCAAGGCGAACAGTGCCTGGCACTGTTCGCCAAGTTTAAATAGAGGGATTCTGCTTCAAGGGGCGAATAAAATAACAGTAAAAAAATGAATGGAGGATACTTTGCATGGATATTCAAATTGTGATAATGCCACCTTTGAAAGTAATTGGAATGGGTTGGACAGGACCATATTCACAAGGATATGAGATTCCAAAACTATTTGATCAATTTGCGGCACGAGAGAAAGAAATAGTTAATCAAAAAGATAATAAATATATATGTCCGTTTCATGATCGCAAAACGGATTTCACTTATTATGTAACAGTAGAAGTAGATTCCTTTGATCATGTACCAGAAGGAATGGTTTCCCTTGAATTGCCGGAACAGAAATATGCGTTTGCAAGCTATCATGGACCAGCAAAAGAAGTTGAACAAGCGTATATAAACATTTTCAATTGGCTAAGAGAAAACGGTTATGAAAAGGATTATAGTGCCCTGAGCCTAGAGATATACCATGAAGAAGACGAAGAAGTGAATCGCTCTGAAAACAAGCGTAAATTTGATATGTATGTTCCAGTGAAATGATTATGTGTGATGAATCAGCCCGGCAGTCTATATAAATCCAGCCTAAACTTTCGACATTTTCTCCTGCCAATCAATTGCCACTGACGGCAGCAGCGACGAATGTGCAGCAATCCCAACAGCTTGTAAAGCATGGAAACCGGGCAATGCACAGATAGGAAAATGAAAATAAAAAAACAGGTGAAATGTTTGCGAATTCGATCATTGCCACATCTATTGCGAATGTGGTTTTTTATTGTCTATCAGCCCATGTTTTGCGCAGTTCTCTGTTTGCTTGAAATGGAACTCGGAATTGTTTCGATCACAACATGTATATCTAAGTAATTTAGAGCAAATATTATAAATGGTACAAATCAATAAGAAGCATCCCAGGCAGAACGGCCTGGGATGCTTTGTTTATAAACTAAAAAAAGATTTACACTCTTGACGAGTAAAATGGAATCAATGTAAGATGATCTTGTAATCGATTACATAGATAAACTTTCCAAACTGATGCCTTAGAGGGAATAATCTCATAATCTACTAGACAGCGAATTACCGCTGACAAGGGAAAAAAAGCTATACGTTTCAAATCGATAAAAGACGGATGGCGGGATCAAACGGCAGAGTAAAGCGGATTCCACCGCAACGTTTATTGTCTTTTCTGTAATCGATTACAAAAGAGCAAAGGTAGACAAGTCAGAATAGTTGCCGACATGCAGAAATGTAACCGATTTCAATTTTAGGGGGTGATCAAACGAAAGCAGCCTAGCGATTCGTTTTTTTTGAATATTAAAACGAATGAGATGAACAAGGGGGATCGATGCAAATGAAAAAAAGAGTAAAATTGTCAGCCTTGTTGCTGACGCTGACGCTGGGGCTTACAGCGTGCTCGGGAGCCCAAAACACGAGTAATGACAGCACGGATAGCAAAAAAGAAAGCAAGGGTGGAAACAAGGCAGGCGAAGTGGTGAAAATCGTCTATGCCCGCGGGCAAGATTCAACGAAGGGGACGGAAAAGCTGATCGAAGCGTTTGAAAAAGCGCACCCGAACATCGATGTCGAGCTGCGGGAAATGCCGGCCGATACCGGCAAGCAGCACGATGCTTACGTTACGATGTTAAACGCCCAATCGTCTGAAATCGATGTCATGGATCTTGACGTCATTTGGCCGGCTGAATTCGCCCAAGCAGGCTACACGCTGCCATTGGACCGCTTTATTGAAAAAGACGGCATCGATTTAAGCAAATACAACCAAGGCGCGCTGGCGGCCGGAAACTTCAACGGCAAACAATGGGCGATGCCGAAATTCATTGATGCTGGCATGCTGTTTTACCGCACTGACCTTGTGTCTAAGGACCAAGTGCCGAAAACGTGGGATGAACTGTTAAAAAAGGCAAAAGAACTGAAAGGGAAAGGCGGCACGAAATTCGGCTACTTAATGCAGGCGAAACAATATGAAGGACTTGTGTGCAACGCCGTTGAATTCATTGCTTCTTATGGAGGGCAAATCGTCGACAAAAACGGCAATGTTGTCATCAACAGTCCGGAAGCCATTAAAGGGCTGAAAAAAATGGTCGAAATCGTCAAATCGGATATCGTGCCAAGCAATGTGACGACCTTTACGGAACCTGAGTCCCATACGGCGTTCATTGAAGGGCAGGCGCCGTTTATCCGCAATTGGCCTTACCAATACGCACTGGCTAACGATCCAGAGCAATCGAAAATTGTCGGCAAAGTCGGCGTTGCTCCGCTTCCGGCCGGCGACAAAGGTTCGGCTGCAGCGTTGGGTGGCTGGATGACCGCGATCAACAAATATTCGAAACACCCGAAAGAAGCGTGGGAATTCGTCAAATTTATGACCGGACCGGAAGGGCAAAAGATTTCGGCAATTTATGGCGGCTTAGCACCGACATTGCCTGAATTGTTCAAGGATGAAGAAGTGTTGAAAGCAAATCCGTTCTTTGCCGAAGAAGGGTTTGTCAACGCTTTGAATGCGGCGGTGCCGCGTCCGGTTGTGCCGAATTATCCGGAAATCTCGGAAATCATCCAAATTAACGTATCGAAAGCGCTGGCCGGAGAGCTGACCGTCGAACAAGCGGTAGCGAATATGGAAAAAGAAATGAAGGCAGCAATGAACAAATAAGCGGCTCTGTTGTCCGGCGCGGTGCAGCCCAAAAAGAGCCAGAAAGGATAACGAAGAACGCCATTCGTGTTCGGCAATGTGTACGTATTAGCCTTCAGGCCGCTCCTTGTCCGGTGCTGAAGGCTAATATCCTTTTTGAAACGGGAAAAGGGGGAACGCAACGATGAAGAATGAAAAGCGAATGGAGCGGATTTTAGGCTATTCGCTTGTCGCGCCGGCGCTGCTGTTGATTTTGGCGATCGCCATTTGGCCGGTCATTCAGTCGTTTTATTACAGCTTGTTCGACTATCGGCTCAACGATCCGGCGAAGTCGTCCATTCATTTGAACTACAGACTTGATTTGGAACGGTACTTGCAAAACTATCCGTTTTTGAAAAGCGCGCTCAAACAGGAACTGGCCGCTGCGAATGAACAGACGAAAGAAACGCTTGCCGAAGTCGAACAAAAACTGGCCAAAATGGACGCCGCTATTCGCGCAGACGAGCAAGTGGCGAAGCAATATGATCAAGTGAACGAAGTGCTCGACAATTTTGAAACCCCGAGCGAGGAGATGAAAATCGCCGAACTGGATGAACAAACCGCCAAACAGTTGACTGGCACGGTTCGCGATGTCGTTCAAACGCTGAAACAGGCCAGAAAGGCCGGGGAACTGAAGCAGCCTGACAAAGTCGTCGGCCTTGCTGAAGGGCTCACTGGGGTTGTCATTGAGCCGAACTTTGTCGGCTTGAAGCATTACAAAGACAATTTCAGCGATCCGCGCTTATGGAAAGCGCTATGGAATACAACGTTCTTTACGGTTGTTTCGGTTGCGGTCGAGCTTGTGCTCGGATTGGCGATTGCTTTGCTCATCAACAAGGCGTTTTTTGGCCGCGGGCTCGTACGGGCGACGATTTTAGTGCCGTGGGCCATTCCGACGGCCGTATCGGCGCTTATGTGGAAGTTTTTATATGACGGGCAAAACGGGATTGTCGCCAAATATTTCGAAACAATCGGCCTTGTTGACCGGATGGGGGACTTGCTGACGACGGAAGCGGGGGCGATGTTTGCCGTCATTTTCGCCGACGTCTGGAAAACGACGCCGTATATGGCGCTGTTGCTGCTCGCCGGGCTGCAAACGATCCCAAGCTCGTTATATGAAGCCGCCTCGATCGACGGGGCGACGAAATGGCAGCAATTCACAAAAGTGACACTGCCATTGCTGAAATCTAGCATTTTGGTTGCCCTTTTATTCCGGACGCTGGATGCGTTCCGCGTTTTCGACCTTATTTTCGTGTTAACCGGTGGAGGACCGGCGAACTCGACGGAAACGATCTCCATTCTGGCGTATAAAGTCATGTTCTCGCAAACGAACTTCGGCAGCGGATCGGCGTTGGCCGTCATCGTATTTATTTGTGTCGCCATCATTTCGATGATTTATATCAAATGGCTCGGGAAAGATTTGCTGTCTGATAGCGCAAGCGTGAAACGATAAGTGAGGTGAGATCATGACGAAAAAAGCAGGACCGCTCTTTTACGTTTTTCTGGCCGTGTTTGTCTTTTTCGTAATGTTTCCGTTTTTATGGGTTTTGCTCAGCTCGGTGAAGCCGTTGAGCGAACTGTTTGGCGACAAAGCGTTTCAATGGTTTACAAGCCATCCAACATTAAAATCGTATATTTCCGTTTTTGTCAATTACCCGTTTTTGCGCTATTTATGGAACAGCACCGTCGTAGCGACGGTCACGACCGTTTATACCGTGTTTGTCGCCGCGTTTGCCGCCTATGCCATCGCGCGCTTGGAGTTTAAAGGGAAGACGGTCATTCTCGGCCTTGTGCTGGCGGTGTCGATGTTTCCGCAAATCGCGACCATTTCTCCGATTTACATGTTTGTGAAAAAGTTTGGCTTGACGAACAGCTATTTAGGGTTGATTATTCCGTATACGACGTTTGCGCTGCCGCTGTCGATCTGGCTGTTAGTGACCTTTTTCCGCAAAATCCCGTTTGATTTGGAAGAGGCGGCGAAGATAGACGGAGCGACGCCAATGCAAACGTATTTTAAAGTCATTTTGCCGCTCGCTGTGCCGGGGGTGTTTACAACGTCCATTCTCGTCTTCATTGCGGCTTGGAATGAATTTTTATTTGCCTTGACGATCAATACGGCGGAAAAATATAAAACCGTCCCGGTCGGCATTGCCATGTTCCAAGGACAGTATACGATTCCTTGGGGTGAAATTTCAGCGGCGACGGTTGTCGTTACGATTCCGCTTGTCATCATGGTGCTCTTGTTCCAGCGCCGCATTGTGTCCGGGCTGACGTCCGGTTCGGTGAAAGAATAATAGAAAAGCCAAAAAGGATGCCGTTGTGCGTGCATCCTTTTTTGATTAGGCGTGGGGGCATTGATTCGAAACACAAAACGGCGAACGCACTGTTCTATCGGCGGCTCGTCGTTCATATGCTAATGACAGGCGTCGGAAAAGAGAGCGTTTTCAAAGAAAAGGTTTATCCTAAATATACAGAAAATTGTTAAAATTAATTTCGCTGCGTACTTGAAAGGGGGTGGGAGTGGATTGATTTTATTGACGCCAAGTGAGGAGGTGATCCAAGTTGCGTTTTGACCGTCCTTTTGAAGCGTATGCCGTAGGCGAGCGCCATCGTTCGCGCGGACGGACGATCACCGAGACGGACATTGTGCAGTTTGCCGGCGTTTCTGGTGATTTTTATCCGTTGCATATGGACCGGGAATACGCGCAGCGGACGCAGTTTGGCGAACGCATCGCCCACGGGATGCTGACGCTGTCGGCGGCGACCGGGCTGTGGGTGATGGAGCCAGGCATGATTCTCGCTTTTTACGGCATTGACTCGCTCCGTTTCGTCCGCCCGGTGAAAATCGGCGATACGATTTACGTCGAATCGGAAGTGAAGCAGCTGACGGAACGGGGCGAAACGGCAGGGCTGGTCACGGTGCATCAACGCATTGTCAATCAACATGGGGAAACGGTCGTCGACGCGATTGTGCACGTGCTTGTCGCCCGTGAAGGCAATGGATGAACGGATTCCGCCATAAGGGGAATTATCGTCAAGGATGTGATCTATAGCGGACGGCAGTTTTTTCAGGAGGAAGCCGCACTTTTTGATGGCGTTTTCATCAAAAGCGGACGGCGGAGCCGCTCCCGATGAAAAACAAAGCATTATCATTCATTTTTCCGCTTAGTGATGATGGTCAAAAGGAGAAGGAGGGGTGCTCATGGCGATATCGATGCTCGATCCGGCCGAATTAAAGCGCCAAAAAAGGCGGGCTGCGATATCCAGTGTGGTCGGCACGACGATTGAATGGTATGATTTCTTTCTTTACGGGACGATGGCCGCTCTCATTTTTCCGCAATTATTTTTCCCGCAAAGCGATCCGTATGTGGCGCTCATGCAGTCGTTTACGACGTTTGCGTTAGGGTTTATCGCTAGACCGGTCGGCGCGGCCATTTTCGGCCATTTCGGCGACCGGATCGGCCGCAAGGCGACATTGGTCGCCACGCTGCTTTTAATGGGATTGGCGACGGCGTTCATCGGCTTTATGCCGACATACGAGCAAATCGGCTTATGGGCGCCGGTGCTGGTGACGGTGCTCCGCCTTATTCAAGGAATTGGGGTCGGTGGAGAGTGGGGCGGCGCCATTTTAATTTCGATGGAGTGGGAAGAAGGGAAACGGCGCGGTTTTATGGCTTCGCTGCCGCAAATGGGCGTGCCGTTCGGGCTGTTGTCTTCTTCGCTCGTGACGACGCTCATGCTGGCGGTTGGCGGCGACAGCTTTCATGCGTGGGGATGGCGCGTTCCGTTTCTGATTAGTTTTCTTCTGGTCGCTGTCGGATTGTATATCCGGCTGAAAGTATTTGAGTCGCCTTTGTTCCAGGAAGCATTAGCGAAAGAAGGAACGAGCAAGATGCCGGTCGGCGAAGTGCTCGTCAAACATCCGCGCGAAATTGTATGGTCGGCGCTCGCGCGGGTGATCGAAAACGGATCATTCTATATTTTTGTCACGTTTATTGTCAGCTACGGCACGACATTTTTGCAGATGGAAAAAAGTATTTTCGTTAACACGACAATTATCGCGGCGATCATCAATGCGCTTTCCATTGTATATTTCGGCCATTTGTCCGACCGGTGGGGGCGCCGCCGCGTTTACATGACAGGCGTCATTTTGCTCATGCTGTGGGCGTTCCCGTATTACTGGCTCGTGAATACGAAAAGCGTTGCGCTCATTTTCTTGGCGACGATCGTTGCTATGCTGTTCCACGGCATGCTGTACGGCCCGCAGGCGGCGATGATCGCGGAAAACTTCCCGACGCGCCTCCGCTACAGCGGCGCCTCGCTCGGCTATCAGCTGGCGTCCATTATCGCCGGCGGGCCGGCGCCGCTCATCAGCACGTGGCTCTTGCATACGTACGGCAGCGCGACCGCGATTTCGTTCTACATCGTCGTCATGGGGTTGATTTCGCTGGCCGGCGTGAAAATGCTTCAAGACCGCGCCCGCCAGGCGATCAATTGAGTAGGCACGCTTCCGAATTGGGAAAGCGCCCCTGCGTTCGTGCAGGGGCGTTTACCCATTGCCGCGCACAAACCGTTTCGCATGCATCAACAGCGGCGGCGGTATTCATACAGACGCTTGCCCTCTTACAGGCAGACAGACGGATGGCTGTGCTGCGCGAATGCCAAAACAGTGCTTGACAATCAAACTGTCTTTCATATACGATGGTAATGTAATCGATTACATATTTGAGAGGACTGCATCGATGGCAAGCATAAAAGATGTAGCGAAACTAGCGAACGTATCGACGGCGACCGTGTCGCGCGTATTGCGCAACGCCGGCAATGTCACGGAGGAGACGAAGCGGCGCGTGCTTGAGGCGATCGAAGCGCTCAACTACCAGCCGAACGTGCTTGGCCGGTATTTGCGGCGGATGGAGACGGAAACGGTGCTCGTGATCGTGCCCGATATTACGAACCCGTTTTTCTCCAAAGTGCTGCGCGGCATTGAAGCGGTCGCCTTAGAGCGCGGATACCAGGTGCTGCTTGGCGACACACAAAACGACGTCCAACTTGAGGAGCAGTACTTGAATGTGCTGCCGCAAAAGCAAGTGGACGGGATGATTTTTTTGACCGCCCGCACTCGCAAAGAGCTGATGGAAGAGATGTCACGTCAGTTTCCGATCGTTTTGGCGTGCGAGTATTTGGAAGGGACGGACATTCCGACCGTGTCGATCGACAATATCAGCAGCGCCCGCAAGGCGACAGAGCACCTCATCGGCCTCGGCCATCGCCGCATCGCCCATTTGACCGGGCCGATGGACGTTATTTTGAGCCGCGACCGGTTGCGCGGCTATTATCAGGCGCTGGCGCAGCACGACATTGACGTTGATGCGGCGCTCGTGCAAGAAGGCGATTTTTCCTATGAGTCAGGATACAATGTAACGTTGAAACTGCTCGCTCTTGAGAAGCCGCCGACGGCGATTTTTGCCGCCAATGACGCGATGGCGATCGGGGCGATCAAAGCGGTCCGCCACCGCGGGGGGCGCGTGCCGGATGATGTTGCAGTCGTCGGGTTTGACGACATTCAAATGGCGTCGATCTTTGAACCAGGAGTCACGACGATCGCCCAGCCGATGTTTGACATCGGCAAACAGGCGATGAAGCTGCTTCTTCAGTTGATTGACGGGGAGGAAGTCGAGCGCCGCCAATTCGTCTTGCCTGATCGGCTCGTTATTCGCGAGTCGTGCGGGGGAAAGCGCCGCATGTAACGGAAGCGCTCCTTCTTTGCTGGCGGAGAGAGGGCTGCTTTTTTATCACAGTAATGTAATCGATTACATTACTGTGATGCAGCCATCTTGTAGCCGATGACGGGCCGCGCTGATCAAACATAACGGATGCAAGGGGGAAATGAACATGGAAAATGCACGTCCAATCCGCCTCGGATTGATCGGGGCCGGGGGGATTTCGAAAGAACATATTAAAGCGGCGCTCGGGCTGCCTGAGCGCGCCGTATTGCAGGCAATTTGCGATGTCAACGAAAAAGCGGCCGCCGAAAAGGCGGAAGCGCACGGCATCCGTGAAGTGTACAGCGACTACAAACAGCTGCTCGCCTCGCCCGATGTCGATGCCGTCATTATTACCGTGCCGAACTTTTTGCACGCCCAAGTGTCGGTCGACAGCTTGCGGGCCGGAAAACACGTTCTTTGCGAAAAGCCGATGGTGATGAAAGCCGAAGAGGCGAACGCCATTATCCGCGCCCGCGATGAGTCGGGGAAACAGTTTATGGTGTCGATGAACAACCGCTTCCGCCAAGCGGCGCAATGGCTTCATGAACGTATCGAGTCCGGGGCGTTCGGCGACATTTATTACGCGAAAACAGGCTGGGTGCGCCGCCGCGGCATTCCGGCGTGGGGGGCGTGGTTTTTTGACCGCGAGCGCTCCGGAGGCGGCCCGCTCATTGACTTAGGCGTCCATATGCTTGATGTCACGCTCTGGATGCTCGGCCATCCGAACCCGGTCGCGGTCACCGGGAAAACGTACGCCAAATTCGGCCCGCGCCATCAAGGGGCATGGCCGGGAACGGCGTTTGCGCCGAACGCCGCGTATACGGTCGAAGATTTTGCTACGGCGTTCATTCAGCTTGAAAACGACGCCACCGTTCTGCTCGAGACGAGCTGGGCGTCGCACATTGAAGAAGAGCGGGCGTATGTCGAGCTGCTTGGCACGGAAGGCGGCGTGCGCTGGGAATGGAACGTCGCCGGCAACCGCCAGGAAGTGAAATGGTTCCGCAATGAGCACGGCGTCCCGGCCGATGTGACGCTCCATTTTGACGGCCAAGGCGAGCGGGTGGCGCTGCTCGATCATTTCTTAACGAGCATCACCGAGAATACAACGCCGCTTTGCACGGCCGAACAAGGGCTCGTCATCGCCAAAGTGTTGGAAGCGATTTATGAATCGTCCGAACAAGGGCGGCAAGTCCAAATCGAATGGTAGGGGGAATCATCATGTCAACACCGATCCGCGTCGTCGTCTGGAACGAATTTCGTCATGAAAAGAAAGATGAAAAAGTGCGCGCCATTTATCCGGAAGGGATGCATACGGCCATCGCCAACTATTTGACCGAAGCTGGGTTTGACACGGCGACCGCCGTGCTCGACGAACCGGAACACGGCTTGACCGATGAGGTGCTCGACCGGTGCGACGTCCTTATTTGGTGGGGGCACATCGCCCATGACGAGGTAAAAGACGAAGTCGTGGAACGCATCCACCGTCGCGTGCTCGAAGGGATGGGGCTTATCGTCCTCCATTCCGGTCATTTCTCGAAAATTTTCAAAAAGCTGATGGGGACGACGTGCAATTTGAAATGGCGTGAGGCCGACGAAAAAGAGCGGCTTTGGGTCGTCGCGCCGGGCCACCCGATCGTCGAAGGGATTGGGCCGTACATCGAATTGGAGCAGGAAGAAATGTACGGCGAATTTTTCGACATCCCGGAGCCGGATGAAACGATTTTCATCAGCTGGTTTGAAGGTGGGGAAGTGTTCCGCAGCGGCTGCACGTTCACGCGCGGGAAAGGGAAAATTTTCTACTTCCGCCCGGGCCACGAAACGTACCCGACGTACCACCACCCGGACGTGCTGAAAGTGATCGCCAACGCCGTCCGCTGGGCTGCGCCGGTCAACCGCGGGGAAATCGTCTTCGGCAATGTCAAACCGCTTGAGCCGATCGGAGCGAAAAAGGAGGGAGCGGTGCAGTGAAACCGATCAACGTTGGCATTATCGGAACCGGTTTTTCCGCCGCTTCCCATATTGAGGCGCTCCGCCGCCTCCCGTTTGTGCACATCGTCGCCATCGCTTCAAGCAGCCAGGAAAAAGCGGAAGAAAAAGCGCGCCAGTTCGGGATTCCGAAAGCGTACGGCGACTACCGGGCGCTCATCGCCGACCCGGACGTCGAAGCGGTCCACAACTGCACGCGCAACGTTTTGCATTTCCCGATTAACAAGGCGGTGCTTGAAGCGGGGAAACATTTATTGTCGGAAAAACCGCTCGCTATGAACAGCGAACAGTCGGCCGAACTGAAAGAGCTGGCGGAAAAAAGCCAATGCTTGAGCGCCGTCTGCTTTAACTATCGCCACTACCCGCTCGTCGCCGAGGCGAAAGAGCGGCTCGCTCGCGACGCTGGAAGCGTCCATTTCGTTTACGGCGGCTATGTGCAAGACTGGCTGCTGTATGACACCGACTACAACTGGCGGCTCGATCCGGCGCAAAACGGCCCGTCGCGCGCCATCGCCGACATCGGATCGCACTGGTGCGACACGGTGCAATACGTGCTCGGCAAAAAAATAATCGAAGTGTTCGCCGATTTGCGCACCGTCCATCCGGTCCGCTACAAGCCGAAGCACGAAGGCAGCACGTTCACATCAGGAAGCGGCCAGGAAGCCGAGCCGATTCCTATTGATACGGAAGATGGCGGCAGCGTGCTCGTCCATTTTGACGACGGCACCCACGGCGCGTTCACAATTTCGCAAGTGAGCGCCGGCCGAAAAAACCGGCTGTATTTTGAAATTGCCGCCGATGCCATGACACTGGCTTGGGACCAGGAGCACCCGAACCGCCTATGGGTCGGGCGCCGCAACGGCCCGAACGAAGAAATCGTCCGCGACCCGGCTCTCCTGTCGCCACGCGCCGCCTCGCTCGCCCATTACCCGGGCGGCCATGAAGAAGGCTGGCCGGACGGGCTGAAAAATTTGTTATTAGATTTCTACAGTGCGGTCATCCGCCAGCGCAGCGGCGAAGCGCTTGGGGAACTGCCGTTTGCGACGATCGCCGACGGCCATCATACGATGATGATTGTCGACGCCATTTTAGAAAGCCATCGGACGAAACGGTGGGTGCCGGTCGCCGACTGACCGGCATCACGCCGCCATGTGGGGGAGGAAGAACAAATGAAATTAGGCGTATTTACTGTTCTGTACCAACAATTGCCGTTCGAACAAATGCTTGATAAAGTCGCCGCCATGGGCATTGAGGCGGTCGAGCTCGGTACCGGAAATTACCCGGGCAACGCGCATTGCGACCCGGATGTGCTTCTTGACCAGCCGGAAAAAATCAAAGCGCTGAAAAAAGCGGTCCGTGACCGCGGCCTTGTCATCAGCGCACTGAGCTGCCATGGCAACCCGCTCCACCCGGACAAAGCGTTTGCCCAACAATCGCATGAAACGTGGCGGAAAACGGTGCGGCTCGCCGAGCAGCTTGAAGTTCCGGTCATCAACGCCTTCTCCGGCTGCCCGGGCGACCATCCCGGCGCCAAATACCCGAACTGGGTCACATGCTCGTGGCCGCCTGATTACTTGGAAATTTTAAAATGGCAATGGGATGAAGTCGTCATCCCGTACTGGCGCGAAGAAGCCGCGTTTGCTAAAGAGCACGGCATTCATCAAATCGCCTTTGAAATGCATCCGGGCTTTGTCGTCTACAACCCGGAAACGCTCCTGAAACTACGCGAACACGCCGGCGAAGCGATTGGCGCCAACTTCGACCCGAGCCACCTGCTTTGGCAAGGTATCGATCCGGTTGAAGCGATCAAAGTGCTCGGCCGCGAAAAGGCGATTTTCCACGTTCATGCGAAAGACACGTATCTTGACGAAGCGAACATCCGCAAAAACGGCGTGCTCGACACGAAACATTACAGCAACATCCTCGACCGCTCGTGGGTGTTCCGCACCGTCGGCTACGGCCAAAGCGAAAAAATGTGGCGCGACATCGTCAGCGCGCTGCGCGCTGTCGGCTACGACTATGTGCTGTCCATCGAACATGAAGACATGCTCGCGTCGATTGATGAAGGGCTGTCGAAGGCAGTGGAGCTGCTCAAAAAAGTGCTGTTTAAAGAAGAACTTCCGGAGATGTGGTGGGCCTAAGGAAAAAGAAAGGCGGCTAAGGAGGCGTTGTCTCTCCTTGCCGCTTTCATGATCGCCGCTTCTCTGGTTTGCCCTCGCATTTTTCACTTCTTTCTGCTCCATCCATTGAGGCTTCAGTCAACCATTGTTCCAGCACAAAGATTTTCAGCGTTTTTTCCCATCGGAGTGAAGGATTCGAATATTTGTTAATCGTTTTGTCCTCAGGAAATAAACGAAAACAAACGACTACATCGGAAGCACGGAGCAGTCAGCCATTGTTATACTACCGAGCATAGACCCTGCAAGAAAGCATTGCTGACCCCACTTCATGGATTGGTTGAACGAAGGAATGTATGTGCATTTGACGTTGTGAGAAGTGGGAGGGCTTACCGCCATGAATATTGTGGGATCTAAAAGTGCTCCAAAATATCCATAATGCCTTTTTCTGAAAAATATTTCAGAGGGGGTTAAGTGGACGTCCCCGCACTTCTATAAAACTCTAAATTTAGAATATATATCCATAAAAATGATGTAGTTATTTGTTAGAAGAATTTGAAATCCTGAGAAAAAACGAGAAAATCCTAACTTTATAGAGGGAGTATAAAATCCTGCATAAAGTTTTCGATGTCTAGCTCCAAGGCCCCATCGGCTTGAGGTCACAAGCCAATCCGTCCAAAAGGTAAAAGACACCTTAGCAATTGAATTAACGATCTACCTCGGATGTTGGTGGTTGCTTTGATCAATTGTTGAATTTCTTCATTCATTAAAACTTTCAGCTTTTTTCTTGGCTCTTTTATCTTCATCATATGACTTTGGCCTCTGTTTGCTTGAAATGGAACTCGGAAGTCAACATGTATATCTAAGTAATTTAGAGCAAATATTATAACTGTTACAAACCAAAAGGAGGTCATTATCATGAACACACAACGAGCAAAAGAAATTGCTGCTTCACCAGTTATGGCTAATGTAACTTATAATGGGGTACCTATCTATATTGAACAGGTGGATGAAGAAAATGGAACAGCTACAATCTATCCCCTTGATGAACCAAATAATAAACAAAAAGTTTCTGTATCTAGCTTAAAAGAACATTGAAATAATTTTCCAGTAGAGCTTCAAGAATTGAATTTGTGATCAAGAAAGTAGTTTGTCGCAGTCCGGATCGAATTTCAAGGAATAAAACAGACATACAACTGTTTGTATTGCCTTGTCAAAGAAATGGTGTTGATCTTCAGTTTGTTGATGGTACCAATGTATGGTGTATTAGGATTAAAAATAATTTTTTCTGTAGCAAAATGGAACGTCTGGCTTTTTAAGCTGGGCGCTTTTTATTTTCATGTTAAAATTGACCGCCATATGAAACAAACGAACTGTCTGAAACGAGAACTCGATCGGTCGGAGCATGATTGGAAATCATTAAAAAACATGCAACGGTCATAAATGAACAAGCATTAATTCAAGAACTGCACGAATATATTTTAGTTAAAGCAAAAGAAAGGAGATTTAAAAAAAACAATGCTGAAAGAGTTGCTTACAAAACATCACATTCAATTTGTTGAAGAGGTAGGTGATTGGAAAGAAGCGATTACGCTTGCTGCTAAACCGTTATTGGATGGCGGTTATATTACAAACGAATATATTCAAGCGATGATTGACAATGTGATGACATTGGGGCCTTACATCGTGATTGCACAGGGAGTGGCTTTGCCGCATGCCCGGCCGGGACAGGGTGTAAAGAAAATTGGGATGAGCTTTCTTCAAATTAAAAATGGCTGCCTTTTCTCCGAAAAGGAAGAACACCGGGTATATGTGTTAATTGTTTTAGCTGCCATTGACAATGAAACACATTTGAAAGCGCTATCACAGCTAACAAAATTGTTATCCAATAAAGAAAATATCCGTGTATTATTCTCGACTGATTCGGTAGAAGAAGTACTCACATTAGTCGAAGTGTATTCTCATTAAAATAAGAGTTCAAATCAAGGAGGTACAAAAAATGAAAAAAATTCTCGTCGTTTGCGGAAATGGGCTAGGAAGCAGTTTTATCATCGAAATGAACGTTAAAAATGTGCTAAAAGAGTTAGGGATTGAAGCCGAAGTTTCCCATACTGATTTAGCAACAAGCAAAACGGAAAAAGCAGATTTATATTTAGGGGCAAAAGATTTAGTGGAAGTACTTGATGACGGCACGCGCAACGTTGCCAAACTGACAAATATTCTCGACCTTGATGAACTAAGATCCGTGCTCGAGAAACATTTGTGAATAAAAAAGGAAGGTGGTCCGCTTGCATAAAAAACTTTTCCTTTTAGAAGTTTACGAAAGAATAAGAAAGAGATTTTTAGATAAAAAATGATACTCTTAAAACTTATGAATAAAGAAAGGAGGCAAATAGGCATGTTTGATTTCCTTATGAAGGATATATTAGGCTCGCCGGCGATTTTAGTCGGATTGTTCGCGTTCCTTGGCTTGTTGCTGCAAAAGAAAAGTTTTCCTGATATCGTTTCCGGCACGTTAAAGACGATTATGGGATTTGTCATTCTCGGCGGCGGCGCCAACATTCTAATCGGCTCGTTAAACGTTTTCGGGAAAATGTTTGAAAAAGCGTTCCATATTCAAGGAGTCATTCCGAACAACGAAGCGATTGTTGCCATTGCCCAACAAACGTTTGGAAAAGAAACAGCGATGATTATGTTATTTGGAATGATTGTCAATATCCTCATCGCTCGATTTACACCTTTTAAATATATCTTTTTAACAGGGCATCATACGTTATTTATGGCGTGCTTAATATCCGCTGTGTTTGCCACGGGCGGGGTTACTGGCATTCCGCTTGTCATCATTGGTTCTATTATTCTTGGAAGTTTGATGGTGTTGATGCCGGCGATTTTGCAGCCGTATATGCGCCAAATTACAGGCACGGACCAAATCGCTTTAGGCCATTTTGGCTCGATCGGCTATTTTACTTCGGCGTGGATCGGAAAACGGCTTGGGAACAAATCGCAATCCACAGAAGATATTAAAGTGCCGAAATCATTAGGATTTCTTCGCGATACATCGGTTGCGATGTCATTGACAATGGTTCTGCTATTCTTTATTGTTGCCCCATTTGCCGGAAAGCAGTTTATAGAGAAAGAGTTAAGCGGCGGCGTGAACTTCCTTGTCTTCTCCCTTATGCAAGGAATTACATTCGCCGCTGGAGTATACGTCGTATTAGCAGGAGTACGGATGCTCATTGCCGAAATTGTTCCAGCATTTAAGGGGATTGCGGATAAAGTAGTGCAAGACGCCAAACCGGCGCTCGATTGTCCGGCCGTATTTCCTTACGCCCCAAATGCTGTTATCGTCGGCTTTTTATCGAGCTTTGCCGCAGGGATTATTTCGATGTTTATCTTGCCGCTCGTCGGCTTAAAAGTGATTGTTCCTGGGCTAATTCCGCACTTTTTCACCGGAGCCGCTGCCGGCGTATTCGGCAATGCCACAGGCGGTAGACGAGGCGCCATTTTTGGAGCATTTGCCAACGGAATTCTCATCTCGTTCTTGCCAGCGCTCTTGCTCCCAGTCCTTGGCTCGCTCGGGTTTGAAGGGACGACGTTCGGAGATTCGGATTTTGGGATTGTTGGGATTTTGTTGGGGTATTTGATCAAACTATTTTCTTAAACTCGAAAAGAACTGACTTCGACGTCGGATAGCGATCTGAAGTCAGTTTCTTTTTGTGTTTTTTAAGAATCAGAAATATATTGACATATGTGGTTGCGTATGGAGGAAGATTGGTGAATTGTAGTATATTGGGTATAAACTTTGTGTTTTGATATAGAGAACAAGAACATTATTATTTTTATCTAGCTTCTAGACTTTTTGCACTACTTTTGATCTTCTCTAGAGACTTGAAGAAATATTCGTTGTTAAACGTCCAGTTTCAAATTTCCTGTTCTCTACGTTAAAATTAATCACAAAGTTTAAACAATAAGTTATCAATATGCGAAACCATTTCACAAGTAGAACATGTCCTGAAACTGTATGGTATCGGTTCGATACTCTTCACTTTGCCTATGAATCGTGAAGGCTGCTTCGAAGGACCGAGCTGTCGATCAGCACGATTGACGGTACCGTACTTCTAAATCTTTGGGCAGTTGTGCATGAAAAACAGAAAATCCCTGTTCCCGAAACCACTTCGACGCTCGGGAAAACGTAGAAAGAGGAGGAACTTCACCAAGCCCACAGGCCCGCTGAAAGCAGCGAAAACGCTGCAGGATGCGCACTATTTCGCAAGGAATTAATGGAAAAATAGGTTTTCAAAAACAAACATTTCAACAACGATTTTTCGATATTGGAGACCTTCCTGTCATATACGGTGTTTCCGGCAACGACAGCGAGTCGATATATCGAAATAAGGATGCTAAAAGTGGATCAATTTCATAAGACCATGCATGTTCGTTGTTTAAATTGGAAATCATGATAGTGTCCACTCCTTGGTAGTTGTTTTTGGTCACTGTATATGATTTCCAAGGTGGTGGATTTTTTATATGCATTTATGCATCCATTATGCGTTTTGCAACACGTTCTATTTGAACGAAAACAGTACGAAGAAGCTTTGAAGAAAAAATAAGCTTTTTCACTAACGGGTGCAAGAGTGAAATAAGGGAGTTGTTTGCGACAGCTCCTTTTTCTTGTTGAGTTAACGGGACCAGGATAGTTGAGGAAGAAGTGATAAAATGGAAGTTAACCATTATTTGATTGAGGTGTTATAAGAATGGATTATTCATTTGAAGATTTAGAAAATGATTTAGAAATTGGTCATGAAATACATTTTGTATATAAAGGACAAGAATATTCGATAAGTTGTAGCCATGATGGGTGGCATTTATCAGAGTTTTATAAGGATTATCAAACGTTTCGAACACATAAGGAACTGCTTGAGAATGGGACTATTAACGGAAAGTATCTAAAGGAAATCAGGAGAAAAATTTTATGAATAATTTTCATCAATTAGTGAACCAATTACAGGAACGAGTTAGGCAAGAACCTAATAATGTTTGTTTAATAAACGATTTAGCTATCGCATTAATGGAAATCAACCATTATGAAGAGGCGTTTTTCCAGTTTAAAAAAGCGGCTGATATTCATCCAAATGTACAGTCGCTAAAAACTTGGCGTATTTCTACTATCATGAGGGAGAACCATTAGAGGAAGGTGTGTGGAGAATTAAAGAAAAAGAAGCCATTGAGCTTTTAAAAAAGGCCATCCAACATAATCCATCATCCTATTTTCCGTATAATTTATTGGGTGAAATCTATACAGCCAACCATCATTATAATCAAGCCAAAGAGGTATTATTAAAGGCGATCTGTATTCAACCTACTTTGGAAAACTTAAATAATTTAGGTATTTGTTATTATAAAACATCATTTCTTGAAAAAGCAGCCGAGTATTTTTATAAGGCGTACTTGGAAAGGAAAGAGAATAACTTTAGCTTGTATCCATTACTTAGTTATGGCATCTGTTTGGCGGAACTAGGGGAAAGGGAGGAAGCTTTAAAAACCGCAAACCAATTACTTATTCTTAATCAGGAGTTAGAAGATAATTTTGAGGACCAAATCGCTCACATCTATTACATTACAGGAGATTATTCTGAATTTGTTAATATTTACTCCAAATTAGATTTACTTTTTTATGAAGTAGATTGGATACCGCCTTATCTGTTTGCGCTTAAGGAACTTGGCCGATTAGATAAAATGGAAGATATTGTTGAATCCATCATCAAGCATAAATTAAAAGAAATCCAGGAAACTCTTGTAGATGACGAAGAAGAGTGGGAGCCTGGAGGAAAAGAAGAATACATGAATGAATTGCAAACGGAAATAAAATTTTTGAGAGATTCGGCGAAGCAAATAATGGAAGGAAAACAGCCTACCTTGGAATATGAACCCATTGTTGAGACAAGATGTTATTTATTTGGATGTAAAAGGCATAATAACCCTAACTATTTACCTTGTTAAACAAACGGATGCGACAGTGGAACAAGACATACAAAAAAGACACCGAAATAAATCGCACTTTGATATACTTTAACCCAGAAACAATTTTGTTGAAGGTGATTAGTCGATGGAAAGCGGAGAGGTAATGGAGTTTGCTGAATTAGTGAAGAGTTCAAAAAAGGATTAAAACGTCGAATTAGTACAGAGGTTCGTAACAGATAAAATAGTGAGGTGAGTAATTTTGTTATATATAAGAAACTTAGAAGAAAATGAGTATGAATTTTTATTGGATATGATGTATGAATCTATTTATATTCCACAAAATAAGCCACCTAAAGAAGAGCTATTAAATTCACCACATATTAAAAAATATCATGAGGGATGGGGAAGAAAAGGTGATAGAGCTTTAATTGCTTTTAACAAGGATAATCAACCTGTTGGTGCTGCTTGGTATCGCTTATTTAAAGAAAACCAAAAAGGATATGGATATGTTGATGATCATACTCCAGAACTCGGGATAGCTGTTATTGATGCTGAAAGAGGTAAAGGTATAGGTACTCTACTTATGAAAAAGTTATTTGAACAAGCTTTGAAAGATGGCTATACATCCGTATCTTTGAGTGTTGACCCAAATAACATTAAGGCTGTACAACTTTATAAGAAACTCGGATTTAAACAATGTGGTTCATCAGGAACATCTTGGACAATGGTATATAACATTTCTTCGAATTAGTTTTCAACGGAAGTGATAGTTACAAGACAGTCTGGGGTGACGGAAGTTATTCGTCACCTTTGCCATATCTTTCTGATTACCTAGGTGTACGGAGCGTTTTTCTTTGTGACTTATGTTGTTATTTTTGTGTTAAATGTGTTGCTCTAATTACCTTGCTGTTTGATGTGTTATTTAACATTTCCCTCCCTGAGGTGAACCCGTTAGCATAAAAGCCCTCTGGCTTTTTTGACTTAGAATTGAAGTGTAACGATTAAAAGAAAACCATTATTCACAGGCTTAAGAGCTGAATTTTTGTGGTCACAAATTGGTCACATAGTTATTGAAAAACAAGATGAAAATCTCAGTAAACTTGCTCGTTACTATAATAGAATAGCGATATATTAGCATGATTCCGTAGCTCAGCTGGGAGAACGGCGCCTTGACAGGGGGAGGCCGCTGGTTCGAGCTCAGTCGGAATCATCTCTAAGAGAAGCTTGAAATCCTTGTGTATCAAGGTCAAGGGTTTCAAGCTTTTTGTTTTTTATAGCAGGCACTCAAAATAGCGTCCAAATTACGGTTGGTGCCATTTTGGTGGTGAAACGGTGCTATTCGATAAATTTGGTATCACCTAACGAATATTCAAATTAGAAAAACCTTGAAATATCAACGTTTTTCAAATATTAAAGGTCAATCTCTTTTAAATAAAACTCAGAAAATCTCCTGTTTCACCTTGACAGGATGCAAAATAAACCCTCCTGTGGTAATAGTTTACTACTATAATGGCCACGAGAGGGTTTCACCAAAATTGCAGGAGAACCAATTTTATCTCCGTTGATTACACCAATACGATGATTTAAGATTTACTGAATGAAAGAGTTCCATCTATTCAATGTACGTTATTTCAGATTATCATTTAAAACGCTCTCTTCTAACACAGCAAATTTATCACCGTATACCTTGGTAATATGTTTTTCTCCCCATGCACATAAAGAGTCTAAAATATCTTTTAAACTCCACCCATATTCACTAAGTTCATATTCCACTTTTGGAGGAACTTGGTTATAAACAATACGATTAATGATTCCATCCTCTTCTAACTCACGTAATTGTTGAGTTAACATTTTTTGTGTAATGCCGGGCATAAGACGTTTTAGCTCACTTGTACGTTTTTTACCGTGTGTTAGATGGCAAAGGATCACGCATTTCCATTTTCCACCTATCACTTCTAGTGTTGCTTCAACGGGAATATTGTACTTCTTTTTCTGCATATTTCTTCCTCCTAATCAATAGGTACTAAAAAGTATCTATAGCACTTTTAAGTATCTATATTACTTAAAAGTACGTACTTTCCTAAGTGACTTATATATATCATAATAACATTTGCCGGCCGGTTTTAACCATCCTCTTTTATTTATATAGTTTGTTTGCAGAGATTGAAACAATGATTAGGAGGCGAAAAAATGACTTTAGATAAAAAACGAAGTACATTGGCATTGCTGGCATTAGCAGTGAGTGCATTTGCCATTGGGACAACAGAATTTATTAGTGTAGGACTATTACCACTTATATCTCAAGATTTACAGGTTTCTGTTTCAACGGCGGGGTTAACCGTTTCCTTATATGCTTTAGGGGTAACCTTTGGAGCACCTATCCTGACATCTGTGACATCTAATATGTCACGTAAATCTTTATTACTTTGGATTATGATTATTTTTATTATTGGTAATAGCATTGCTGCTAGTGCTACTAGTATTGGTGTTTTGCTAGTTGCTCGTGTGCTTTCGGCCTTTTCACATGGGGTATTTATGTCAATTGGATCCACTATCGCAGCAAGTTTAGTACCAGAAAATCGCAGAGCTAGTGCTATTTCCATTATGTTCACAGGTCTCACCGTAGCAACTATTACGGGTGTACCTTTTGGCACATTCATTGGGCAGCAATTCGGCTGGAGGCTTGCTTTTATATTTATTGTTGTTGTCGGCATTATTGCTTTCATCGCTAACAGTATTCTTGTTCCATCGAATTTACGAAAAGGTGCTCGTACTACATTTGGCGATCAGTTCAAACTTTTGACAAATGGTCGTTTATTACTTTTATTTATTATTACGGCTTTAGGATATGGAGGTACATTCGTTGTCTTTACGTATTTATCTCCACTTCTTCAAGATATCACTGGATTTAATGAGAAGACAGTTGCTGTTATTCTACTTATCTATGGAGTTGCCATTGCGATTGGTAACGTGATGGGTGGAAAGTTGTCTAATCAAAATCCGATTGGTGCATTATTTTATATGTTTATTGTGCAAGCCATTGTGCTCTGTATCTTAACATTCACGGCTCCATTTAAAGTAGCTGCATTAATTACGATCATCTTAATGGGATTGTTAGCTTTTATGAACGTGCCGGGACTGCAAGTATATGTAGTAATGCTAGCTGAGCGTTTTGTACCGAGTGCAGTAGATGTGGCTTCTGCGATTAATATTGCAGCATTTAACGCTGGAATCGCAATTGGATCCTACCTGGGTGGAGTAATCACCGATTCTATTGGACTTATTCATACACCGTGGATAGGAGCATTAATGGTTCTAGGAGCTGTTATCTTAACAGATTGGAGTCGAGCCCTAGAGCGAAAAGATCAAAAAAAGTGTAGCGTAGAATTTAGATAAAGAAGGATAGAAATTCGAAAAACCCGACCTTTCAACATACGTTTACAGAATGCAATGGCTATCAACTATGCTTGCTTTCTTTGTTGGTAAAATTTAATCGATAAACCAAAATTATTAAATGTTGTTTGGAGGAAGGTGACGGATACTTACGTAGACAGCAATACAGTTCGAATTTAATTTCAATTTATAACAATTAGGAGGTCAATTTATGGTTGCAAAAAATTTACAAGATACAACTACTCTGCATAACGGTGTAAAAATGCCCTGGTTTGGTATCGGGGTGTTTAAAGTAGAAGAAGGTCCCGAGTTAGTTAATGCTGTGAAAACAGCCATTAAATATGGTTATCGCAGTGTTGATACAGCAGCTATTTATGGAAATGAAGTGGGAGTCGGACAAGGTATTCGTGAAGGAATGAAAGAAGCTGGTATTTCTAGAGAAGATCTATTTGTGACATCGAAAGTTTGGAATACCGATTTAGGATACGAATCTACAATCGCAGCCTATGAAACGAGCTTAAATAAACTTAGTTTAGAGTATCTAGATTTATACCTCATTCACTGGCCTGTAAAAGGTAAGTATAAAGATGCATGGAGAGCATTAGAGACTCTTTATAAAGAAGGACGAGTAAAAGCTATTGGAGTAAGTAATTTTCAAATCCATCATCTTGAAGACTTGATGAAAGAAGCAGAAATTAAACCAATGGTGAACCAAGTGGAATACCATCCACGTTTAACCCAAAAAGAACTTCAGTCGTTTTGTCAGAAACATGGAATTCAGCTAGAAGCTTGGTCTCCATTAATGCAGGGTCAATTACTAGATAATGAGGTTCTACAAGAGATCGCAAATAAGTATAACAAATCTGTTGCTCAAGTCATTTTACGTTGGGACTTACAAAACGGCGTTGTAACCATTCCAAAAACTACAAAAGAACATCGCATTGTGGAAAACGCATCGGTATTTGATTTTGAGTTAACGGAAGAAGATATGGAGCGGATTGATGGCCTGAATCAGAATCATCGAGTCGGTCCAGACCCAGATAATTTTGACTTTTAATAGAAAGCAGAAGGGTATGGATGTATTCTAACATCTATATCTTTGTTATAAAAAAGAAAGATGAGGCTTGATATTATCCCCTACAGGTAGAAAGTAAAAAAGAGAACATTTGATATGATGTTCTTAGGAGTCTATCTGGGAGGGAAATTTTTATGGAAAAGAAAGGGCAAATTTTTAACACATATACAGAAGAGCCGAAATGGGAAGTCGTTCGTTTGAAATTGGAGGGAGCTGGTCTCATTCAATAGCTCCGTGAGCATTTTGGAATCAAGAGCGCTGTCAAGATTGCACAATGGATCAAGAAAGTTCAACGTGGCAAGTCATTGGAAGATCAATGAGGATGTAGAATCGCAAACATTTTTCCAGTTTGGAAGAGGAAAATGCGTATTGAAAGCACAGGTGGAATACCTAAAAAAGCGCCATCCAATCTAAACGGGAAGGAGTGATCCTAAAAGCGGAAAGGTTTCAAATATTACGGATGATTACAAAAGCAAGCACCTGATGCTTCCACGGAAGGTAAGGCTTGTAGAATTGATGGATGTAATCTTTTTTGGTGAGCAGCTGACCCGCTTTCTGATCGCGTTTGTGTGGGGCAATGTTCTATCTTTTATGTCTAATGTGATGTGTCCATTCAAAAACGGAATGGGTATTGGCAAACAGTGCTTGGCACTGTTTGCCACGAAAATGGGTTTATGCCTAAGCAGCCGTTCGATCGCCCAAACAGAAAGCGAATTACGATGGTGTTCTCCCTATCGACTCCGGGGTTTTATTCTATTTTTTAATGGCGCCAGCGACATCATAGTCAAGAGGGTCTAATTCTGTTGGTTTTCCGAGCACAAGCTTTGCCAGTTCAGAACCTAAGTAAGGACCAGCTGTCAGTCCGGATGCGCCTAATCCGTTGGCCACATAGATGCCTTTGAAACCTAGAAGCGCTCCAAAGATCGGAAGAAAACCAGGAGTGTATGGACGAAAGCCAACTCTTGTTTCAAGATAAGTACAATTTGCTAGCCCTGGAGCTACCGCTAAAGCTTTGTCCAATACTTCGTGCAATCCGCCAGCCGTTATTCTGCAATCGAAGCCAACCTCATTTTCATGAGTTGCTCCAACAACGATACGGCCATCTTTAAAGGCAAGAAGATATTGATTATTTGGCGACATGACAACGGGCCAGTTGTCTGTATCCTGTTCTGGTCTTTCAAGGTGAACGATTTGAGCTCTTTGCGGAACCACTAAAAATTCAATGCCTAACGGTAGAAGCAGCTCTTTTGACCACGCACCAGCCGTTGCAATGACTGCATCTCCAACATATTGTCTTCCTTCTACTTCGACACCGATTACTTGAGCACCTTCATAGATAAGTTTTGCGTTTCCTCTGATATAAGTAGCCCCAAGCTTTTGCGCTGCCCGAACTAAGGAGTCACGAAGTGCTCTTCCATTGACGCGGGCGGCGCCGCCGACATGAATGGAGCTATACTCCTCTGCTAATGGCGGAAATAGCGCTTTTGTTTCTTCCGGAGAAAGCCGCGTAATTTCGCCCATTTCTGGTGCGTCTTCACGACGTTGTAATGCTCTTTCCTCTATCTTTTGAAGCTTCTCTTCATCTATATGGAGACAGATTGCTCCTACACGCTCATATCCGGTTTCAGTTTCACCATAGGATTTCAGTTCTTCGATTAAAGTAGGATAAAATCTCGCTCCGCCTTTCGCTAAACGATACCAAAGCTTATTTCGGCGCTGGGAAACCCATGGACAAACAATTCCGGCCGCGGCATCCGTTGCTTGGCCTTTGACACCCCTGTCTATTAACGTTACAGCAGCTCCTTCTTTTGCCAAGTGATAAGCGGTAGACGCTCCTAAAATTCCTCCTCCAACGACTATGTATGATTTCATAAAAAACACCTTTTCTGTTTTTTCTTTTTCCATCATTAGAATAGCACATGATGAAGCATTTGCGAAAAGCAGCAAGAGTTCATTTCTAAGGGGATCCATCTAGCTCAATTCAATATGTACAGAAAAATGACGCCTCTTCATCGATCTTACGGAAAGACTTAGACAGATGGATCTTCTTCAAAACAAAATAAAGGAACGTGTTACAAAACGCATTGCGGACAGTGACAGGCACTGTTCGCAATGTCATAAACTTCAGAAAGGTTCATCATTATTATTTAATTCATACTGTTTTTTAAAGGGGCGGTTTTGACCTCACATGCATTTCACAATATAATTTTATGTCTTTATATTGTGTTGTGGAGGGGGCCATTTTGCTTTAGGGGCAGCCTCTTATGTCACATCATCTACAAAATACTTTACGGAATAAGCTGGTTAACAATAAATTTGGCACTTGCCAATGGGTCTATTTTTTGTTGAAATTCCCTTATTTTATTGTGTAAAAACTCCAACTCTTGTGGAGAAAACAGTAATTTTTCGATCAAAATATCAATATGATTTGTATCATCAATTTTTATAGCCAAATGATTATTTATTAAAAAATCACAATTTTTTTCTTCATGACCAGGGATTGGTTGATATATATACATAGGCAGCCCCTTTGATAATGCTTCAAAACAGGTCAATCCGCCCGGTTTTGTAATAAGTAAATCAGCCGCTTCCATCCACTCGTCAATGTCGTTAACGAACCCTAAAATGTGAAAATGAGGATGATGGAACATTTCATCTCTTAACAATGCGGTTCTTAGTGTTTTGTTAAATCCAGTACATATGATTACCTGAATTTTTTCTTTCCATTTTAAAAGCGCATGAGCAAGTGGCTGAATTCCGCCTAATCCTAATCCTCCTCCCATGATTATGACGGTAGGAATATTTTTTAATTTTAATTTTTTTCGCATTTCCTGTTTGTTTTTCTTTATCCAAAAATTTGACCTTATTGGCAAGCCCGTTACTACAATCCGATCTTTTGGAATTCCCATATTTATTAATTGATTATACACATCCTCACTCGATACCAAATATACATCTACCTCTTGATGGACCCATGCCCCATGAACATGAAAATCCGTTATCACCGAGCAAAGTGTGAAATTATAACCCATCCTCTTTAGTAAGGATGCAGATGAGCTGGTAAATGGATGGGTGCAAATAATAAGGTGAGGTTTTTCCTGATGAAGAAGAACTTCAATTTGTCGATGGAATAGTTGAAAAATAATAAATTTTTTCCAATTAGAAAGAGGCTCGGTTTGTTTATAGTGATACATTTTTCTCCATAATGAAGGAGACCGGACGATTATTTTGAGGTAAGTATTAAGTAGCAGTTTTGCGGTAAGAGGATGGAGTGTTTGCCCCACCTCTAAAATTTTTGTTTGGATTGAAGGTGCAAGATAAGAAATTCCTTGTACCAACGCTTCCGCAGCTTTTGTATGACCACTACCAATGGCTTCTGATAGGATTAATACTTTCTTACTCACGAATTACACTTCCTTACTAATTCATCTAATTTTAAGGACTTGCTATTTTACTGATGATGGCACCACATTCGCTAGACACTTTATGGGCAAATAGCCAAACAACTGGTAAAAGTACTAATAAAGTGTTATTGGCTTTCTTATTAGAGACTCTAAAGGAAACCAGTTAAGTTCTGAAATGTGCAACACATAATATGATTGAAGTACTACAGAATAGACAGGATAGGTCCGTCTTTTTAGTACAATACAGTTTTTGTACTGAGGACCCTATTGTGAATTCACTAAATGCTTGGTTAAAGGTAGCTTACACTAGATAATTACGTGGAAACTGACAACTTTTGTTTACTTAGAAACAAATCGGTTATGACCTTGTATCCTAAATCATTAGGATGAACTTCGTCTGCCAATAGGTGAGGTTTGTTTAAAAAAGAATCCATAGGGTTAATGGCATGTACATTAAAATCGTTTGCTATTTCTTCATAAAATTTGTTTATCCTTTGAATTAATTGATTGGCTAACTTAATTTATGATCCGGGGTGCCAGGATTATAAAGCCCCATCAGGAATATATGAGTATTTGGGTTTGTTTCAGTTATATTGTGTAATATATGTGTCAAATTTTGTTTTAACATTTGAATCGTACTAATGTATCCCAATAAATTAACGTTATTCTGATAAGCACGAATCAAATCGATTCGGCCTATTGTAATCGTAATATGGGTGGCCCTCTTCAATAAGTCGCGTATTTCGGAATCAGTAAGAAATTGAAGCAATTCCCCGCTGCTTCTCCCTGGTTTACCAAAATTCATGTACTGGCACTCTTTCGTTTGTTTTATTGATTGAAAAAAACTGGCCGCAAATGACCGTTCATGTGTAGAAGCACCTACTCCGGCAGTGAGGGAATCTCCTAGGGCAATATAAAAAACTCGATTTTCCATTTGTTCCTCCTTTTGCACGTAAAAAAGAAAGTTATTATTGGCTTTTTACATTATGTTCATTATTTATTTTTTTATTTATCGTTTTTAACATTTTTCCCGAGAAGCCTCCCTTTCTCTAAACGGAGTGAAGGAGGGAGATGAATCGGGAGGTTTTTGATTCATAAAAACGAACATATGTTCTATAATCAAACGTATCTACGGATTGCGTAAGCAAGAAGTAGTAGAAGGGTTGGACAGCCCCATCGATGCAGGGCCGATGTTGCTTACGGAATCCATCAAGAAGACTTCCGATGCAGATATCGAGTAGAAGGAGACCGCCTTCTTCTACGCAGAAGCTTCTTCGATGGAGGTGGTAAGAAACTCTCACCTCTCAATGAAATGTAGGTGGGAGAGGTTCATTACTGGGGAATCGTTTGAACGTGTCTATTCTTCAAAAAGCTTAATAACAAAGTCCTTTAAATCGATTAACCTTGGCGGTTCTTTCACGGGGTGTTTCGTACCGGTTATGATAAGGGGAATTGTTGAATCGTATTTATGTAAAGAGCCGTGGCTTCCGCCATCTAAATGAATGGGATAAAACTGGCTTTTGAATTCGTATCTTGGCCGGGCTGTAACTACAGTCATGGGTATCTCCTGTGAATACATGGCTCCGTATAGTCTTGAAAGTGCGTCAGGATAATCTCCATAATCGACAATGTCCTCGTGAAGTCGCAGATCAAGGACCGTCCATTCCCCATTAATTTCCCATGATGATCCATAAATATCGACATATTGACCATTCGGTTTAAAATAGATTTCTCTCCCCGATCCCCCTTCTTTTACCCGAACTCCTCCATTCTTTTTTGTTGCGACAATATCAATTCGTGTTTCAGATAACAATTGCTGCAAGATTTTCTCCTCTAAGTTTGGCTTTAAAAGGTAAATATAAGCCATTCGCTCGTTGTTGCAAACGACAATATCGTGATCGTTCACATCTTCACCTAATTGAAGACTATGAAATCGTTCCAACAATACATCAAGATCAATGTTAAACTCTTCTTCTTTTCCAATTTTCGTTTGCCCGTGGTCGCTGGTGACAATAAATACAAACTGATCAAGTGCCTCATCCCAGGAATGAAACGTATTTAAAATCTGCTGTATGCATTTATCCACTTGTATCAAAGATTCCTCTGCATGATCGGGACTTTTCTTATGTATCCGATGGTCGTTGTCCGGAAGGTATACGAGCAAAAAATCTGGAGCATTCCCAGATTGAATGAGCGACTTAGTTGCCGATACGGCATAAGCATCGGTGATTCCGTACAATTGTTTAAATCCTTGCAGCTGCTTCGGGATATTTTGTATATCCGTTTGAACCATTGCCCCCCAATGTCATGACATCAGGACCGGAAATTTCTTCACGAAAACGGAATCTTGTTTGTTGTTAAGTCGAGCAAAAAAGGAAGCTGAACCCGATGTTTTTTAACACCCCTGTGGACCATTGTGTTAATGGAAGCCGATGTTTTTCCTCTCATCGCCAGTTCCTCAAAAATAGTCGAAACTTGTTTGCTTAAATGTTTTTCATTGAGGTTGTAAAGGACATTTTTGGCACAATTGGACAGTCCGAGTTTGCTTACGCACTTCCATCCATTTCCATAATTAATAATTTCTTTTTCTTTAGGATCATACCAAACGAGTCCAGGAACCCGATGAACATTAGGATATGCACCTGTTAACAATGAGCAGTCAACCGAAGCAGTCATTGTAGGAAAACTTGTAATGCAATTAGACCAATATCTTCCCCGCTCAACTAAAAATTGAAGTGCCGGAACTGTTCTTTGCTGCAAGCAATTTTCCAGTATGTCAGGCATTAATGAATCAACTAGAAGCAATATCACTTTCTTCATGATCATCTTCCTTCTCTCGTTTTATTAGATAAGTAAAGTATGTTACAAAAACGCGGAGTTTATGATGTATTCAGAGATTAGATAATGGGGGAAAAACTTCCAGATTATTGAAAAATCTAAATCATGAGGGATTTGGATCTCGATGGCTAGGATGAAATGTCCCTTGAGGAAATACGGTATTCATGAAAAGAATAAGCCTTGGTTAATTGGCGAAATTGTCAGCAGTGGTTGTATTTGAAGGCGAAAGAAGATGTCAAAAAATTGTATAAGATGATCGGCACCCGTGTCAATATTCAAGATAACTCGGTTTTGTACCAAAGTCCAAATCATCCACTTATTATTGAAGACGATGTAACAGTCGGTTATCAAGTTATTTTACACAGTTCCATTATTAGAAAAAACGCGTTAATCGGTATGGGGGCGATTATTTTAGACGGAGCAGAAATTGGTGAAGGCGCATTTGTCGGCGCCGGCAGTTTCGTTCCTCAAGGAAAAAATCTCCCTATATACAACTTGCCTTTGACCGTCCAGCAAAAGTCATTCGCGAACTAACAGATAAACGTGAAATGAAACGAATCCGCCGCGAATACGTTGAGAAAGGTCAATATTTTATAAATCATTACAGCAAAAATAATCATGCGAAAACCGCACTTAATAATGAAGCGTAGTTTTCGTTCTAACTAAACAAAAAATCTTACAATTTTTACAGTAAATTTGTATTATCTAAACATTATTTTTTTATTATATAAATGAGCAATTTTTTAAAGGGAGTACGAGCAATGATGACAAAATTTCTGAATCATGTTTACGATTTAGAATGTCGTATTTTCCGCAGTATTAACCGCCATTTTGACCGCAAGTTTTTAAATCTCTATTTCCGTTATATTACCCATATTGGCGGAGCGACTTTTTCAATTTTAACAGTAATATTAGCTATATTTCTACTCCCGCAAGATTGGCGCATGACCGCTGTTGCAAGCGCTTGTGCCTTAACGATAAGTCATATCCCTGTTGCCATCATGAAACGTCTCTATCCTCGTCAAAGACCATATTTAATATTAGATGAAACAAAAGTATTACAAAACCCGTTGAAAGACCATTCCTTTCCATCTGGACATACAACAGCTGTATTCTCAGTGGTAGTCCCATTTTTGCTAGCCTTTCCACACTTATCTTTTTTGCTTCTACCCCTTGCCATTAGTGTCGCTCTTTCAAGAATTTATTTAGGACTGCATTATCCGTCTGATGTCCTTGCAGGATGCCTGCTTGGAACAATAGTTGGCATTTTAGCTTTTAACAGCATACATTCCTTATTATGAACCTCTCCCACATATACCTCGTTTAGAGGTGGGAGACTTCTCAAAAAATGTTAAAAACGAAAAATGCCGGCCGATTGGCGAACAGTGACAGGCACTGTTCGCACTTGAGCTGCCGATTCTTTTCAGTGCCATCATCGGTGGAGCACTTGTCGGTGCGGGAATTGGGCTGATGTTACGTCACGAAACAAGCACTGGGGGAACCGATTTATTAGCACAATTTATCTCAAGGTTAACGAACTACAATGTCGGCATTCTTATTTTTATCATCGATGGAATCGTGATTCTTTGTGGAAGCTGGATTGTTGGGCTTGATATTTTTCTATATTCGGTTGTAGTGGTGACCGTGGTTGGAGCTGTAACAACAATGCTTACCTCGATGAACCGAAAAGTAGGAGGAATATTTACGTTATAGGGAGTTATGTGAAAATAAAGGCTCTATCCTGAAATAAGTGTGGATAACTTTTACTGTTATTTCATTCATCGATGTGCCAATTTGTATTAGCATGGCTGTCTGTTATCGTTAATTGTTGATTTTCGACCAATGAAAAGCCACTTTATGATTATAAGGTAGCTTTTTTGTGCTTATTTTATTCAACTATCGAACTCCGTTAGCTCAACAAATTTTTAGCACTAAGAACTTGATTTCAAAAAAGTTATTTCCGAATTTCAAGGAATAAAACAGACATACAAATGTTTCTATTGCATTGTCAAAGAAATGGTGTTGATCTTGAATTTATTGATGGTACAAATGTAATGATGTTGCTGTAGATTGGTGTCAGGATTAAATAAATAATTTTTAATTTAGCGAAATGAAACGTCTGGCTTCTCAAGCTGGACGTTTTTTATTTTCCTAAAATTACTTAGGTAATGTCATAGGTATAACATTACCGACATATTTTTATTTTAAATCATTTCGAGTAGGGGAGAAGGAGATGAAAGTATATAATGTTCACCAAGCACTAAAAATACTTCAGGAATATTACATTACTGACTCAATTCAGATGGTTACTCGTTGGATCAGAGAAGGAAAGATTAAAGCAGAACGTTCAGCAAACCGAAAGGAGGGTTGGCGAATTCATCACGATGATTTATTCGAGTTTATTGAAGAACACAGACCAGGGTTACCTGAGGTAATGGGAGTTTATGAATGGTATGTAGAAAACTCTTTTTCAATGTTGGCGAGTGACCATCGTGAAAAACAAAATAAATTGGATTCCGAAGAAGTTAAAGGTGATAGCACTCACTCGGAAGAATTAATTAAACAGCTCATGGAGGAGAAGAATCAATTAGAAAATCAACTCATTAATATGCAGGATGAGTTGAACTTGGTTTACGAGCAAATCACTGAATTAACGGTTAAAATTCAAAAGCTGGAAGAAGAAAATGCTTTTTTAATCGGTTTATATGAGCAAATAGATGAGATTTATCAAGAATTAGATGAGATGTATCAAGAATTAAAAAATAAGAATCAACAAGAAAGTAGTAATGAAACACCAAAAACAACGGAGCACAAATTAAAGAAAAAGATGTCTGTTAAAGATTTTAAAACAATTTTCGAAAAAGTGATCAAGGGATACGAAAGTGAAACAATAAAATTCATACAGCAAGAAAATGAACTAATCAACGAAATATATACGTTGTTTTTCAATGAAGATGGAGAGTTAAAAAATGAGGTTATTTATGATGATGAAAAATATCGTTGTCCATTGACTAAGAAGAAGTATAAAAATTTAAGATCCATGCTCAAAAACGCTATCCGAACAAAATTAGAACAAATCCTAAATCCAGTTGACGGAACAGTGTTAGCTAACGGTTCGAGTAGTTAGTCTTTTTCTTATTAAATGGATCTATTAAATTCTAATGTTGATTTTTAAACCATAGAAAAAGACCGAAATCAATCGGTCTTTTTTGTATGTCTTGTTCAACTATCGCACCCCGTTAGTTGAAGTAGAAACCTTCACAATCTCTGCTTTTTGCTTTGTTGAAGAAGTTTGGATTCTCCTGTACGTTCCCATTCTTCTACTGTTTCATATGCTCTTTCTGGAGAATACCCTTTCCCTACAAGAACTCCCATTAGAATAAATTCTTGAAGAATGTGTGTTAAATTTATTCCTCTTTTAACATCCTCTAATCCTTCATTTACCAAAAATTCCGTGTACTGTATCCATTCATCTGGAGTCCTGCCAAAAATAACTGTATTTCCATTGCCATGACCGTAGCCTTTTTCCCCAGCCAATGCATCTGCTTTGGTAACATGAACAGTACCAAATGGATGGTTAGGAGGAGCATATATCGAGTAAAGTTTTAGCGGGATATTACCTGTATTGATTACATTGTGCCATGTTCCAGCAGGTATCATAATGGCAGAGTCATCATAGATTTTTCTTTCAAAGTTTAAATTATCTTTACTCTTGCCCATTCGAACAATCCCTTGACCTTGTTCAATACGTAAGAATTGATCAACGCTAGGGTGCATTTCCAAACCGATATCTTCGCCCACATTGAGACTCATCAATGTAACTTGCAAATGATTTCCTGTCCATAAAGCGGTACGATACGTATTGTTTTGCTTCGTAGCCTTATTGATATTAACTACAAACGGTTCTGGTCCATAATCTTTTAACTCAATTTTATCTTTTCCCTTTGATGATTGTAAAAAACCCAATCGTTTAGCATGCCCTATCTCATTGGGAATAGTCCAGTAAACAGGCTGTCTTCCATAGTTATACATTGGTACGTTAACATAATAAGGATATGGATATGGATACATAAAAGGAACATAGTACATTTTTCTCACCCCTTCGCAGATTTATAAAATTATTCTATGCACTATGTTTAATTTTTTTGCTCTGTTATCGTTTATTGTTGATTTTTTGACTAAAAAAACCGCCCATGATAAGAGCGGTTAATTGAACTATCGCACCCGTTAGTCATAATGAACGAAAAAGCTCCAGTTCGCTTAACGTAGATTGCACTTGTCCATAATGGTAATGCATAACCAATACCATCTACCAAGTGTAGAGCTACAAACGAAAGGAGCTAATTATTATGAAGGATGTACAAAAATTCGTTGGTTTAGACGTATCGAAGGAAATGATTTCTGTTGGAGTGGCAGAGGCTGGACGTGGAGAGCCGCGTTTTCACGGTAATGTTCCCAATAATCCTGAATCTGTTCGTAAATTAATGAAAAAACTAGGCAACCCTGAAAATCTCCATGTGTGTTACGAAGCTGGATCTACCGGATATGGACTTGTTCGATTACTCTTATCTATGGGAATTGATTGTATTGTAGTGGCACCTACGCTTATTCCTCGCCGGGCTGGTGACCGTGTCAAAACAGACCGAAGGGATGCGTTGCGATTAGCTCAGCTTCTTCGAGCTGGGGAATTGACACCTGTTTGGACTCCGGATGAAGACCATGAAGCGTTACGAGATTTAATTCGGGCGAGACATGATGTGAAAGAGGATTTGCAACGGGCTCGTCAGAGATTGGTTCATTTCCTGCTTCGCAACGACATCCGACCTCCTCAAGGCACACGGAATTGGACGGTCAAACACCGGAATTGGCTCAATACCTTAAAGTTTGAAAAGCCATCCTTGCGTATCGTGTTTCAGGAGTATCTTCACGCCATTAAAGAAATAGAGGACCGCATGAAGCGAATCGAGGCAGAGATTCATCAGGAAGCTATTCATAGTGAACACGCACCTGTAATCCAGGCACTTCAAACCTTAAGGGGAATCGCGGAAGTAACGGCGGTGACGTTAGTCGCAGAAATTGGACAATTTTCACGGTTTTCCAGTGCCAGACAGTTAATGTCTTATGCCGGTCTTGTTCCGAAGGAATATTCCAGTGGATTCAGCCGTTGGCAGGGTTCCATCACGAAGATTGGAAATGCCCAGATTCGCCGTGTCCTTTGTGAATCTGCCTGGTCATACCGCCACACTCCTTCTGTAAAAGGAGAGTTATTGAAACGACAAGAGGGACAAGATCCTGAAGTGAAACGAATTTCTTGGAAAGCACAAAACCGTCTTCATAAAAAATTCTATCGTATCACCTCTCGTGGAAAAAGTGGAAAGCAGGCTGCGGTCGCTGTCGCGAGAGAGCTGATTGGATTCATTTGGGCGATTGGTTGTTACATTGAGGAGAAGAAGTTGAATGAAATAAATGTGGCTTAAATTCTAGTGGAAATGGATGATATATAGGTTCTTGCTTGTACATGTAACAAATTTTGAAGGTTTGGCTCGGAGGCAAAATCCCCGGTAAGGAGAACCCTCATCTTCAACTATGTACTAGGTTGCATAACCGAACGTACGCGGTTAGTCCGAGGCAGCTCCGTGACGGATAGGATTGAAATGCGGTATCCAACCCGCGAATATCAGACTGTAAACCGCCGTCAACGTATTTTGCCTTCGTGCCAAGATTTCAAATTCATCTTTTTTCAGCTGCATCATAATATCCTTTCATCGCTTTGATTTGTCAAGGGAACCCCACCCTTGACAAATCAGCGAGAAAGGACCAGTAGTTGGTAAGCTGAAAAAAGGTTATCCTTATCCTAAAACGGATCATTTGATTACATTTCAAAAGAGCTTGACTGTGAGCTTGACATTTTCGTTCATATCAGTTGAACAAGAAAATCTTATTATCACAATGGGTGGAAATGGGGTATGGATATAAAAAAATTTAAAGAGATTGTCAAGGAAACTACAACTTCTTATGGAATGATAAAGAAAAACAATAGTTATTACTTTAATAGCCAAGAAATAATATGTGTTCTTGGTTTGCAAAAATCGTCTTATCACTTCCAGAGAATGAATTAACTTCCATCATCTGTGGTGAAGCCCACTTCATGGTTGGCTAACGGGGCATGTTTGCTGAAGAAGAACGTGAGAACATCTACTTATAGTCGAAATGAGAAAATTTTATCAGGAGAAAAATTTTATGAATAATTTTCATCAATTAGTGAACCAATTACAGGAACGAGTTAGGCAAGAACCTAATAATGTTTGTTTAATAAACGATTTAGCTATCGCATTAATGGAAATCAACCATTATGAAGAGGCGTTTTTCCAGTTTAAAAAAGCGGCTGATATTCATCCAAATGTACAGTCGCTAAAAACTTGGCGTATTTCTACTATCATGAGGGAGAACCATTAGAGGAAGGTGTGTGGAGAATTAAAGAAAAAGAAGCCATTGAGCTTTTAAAAAAGGCCATCCAACATAATCCATCATCCTATTTTCCGTATAATTTATTGGGTGAAATCTATACAGTCAACCATCATTATAATCAAGCCAAAGAGGTATTATTAAAGGCTATCTATATTCAACCTACTCTAGAAAACTTAAATAATTTAGGTATTTGTTATTATAAAACATCATTTCTTGAAAAAGCAGCCGAGTATTTTTATAAGGCGAACTTGGAAAGGAAAGAGAGTAACTTTAGCTTGTATCCATTACTTAGTTATGGGATCTGTTTGGCGGAACTAGGGGAAAGGGAGGAAGCTTTAAAAACCGCAAACCAATTACTTATTCTTAATCAGGAGTTAGAAGATAATTTTGAGGACCAAATCGCTCACATTTATTACATTACAGGAGATTATTCTGAATTTGTTAATATTTACTCCAAATTAGATTTACTTTTTTATGAAGTAGATTGGATACCGCCTTATCTGTTTGCGCTTAAGGAACTTGGCCGATTAGATAAAATGGAAGATATTGTTGAATCGATCATCAAGCATAAATTAAAAGAAATCCAGGAAACTCTTGTAGATGACGAAGAAGAGTGGGAGCCTGGAAGAAAAGAAGAATACATGAATGAATTACAAATGGAAATAAAATTTTTGAGAAATTCGGCGAGGCAAATAATGGAAGGAAAACAGCCTACCTTGGAATATGAGCCCATTGTTGAGACAAGATGTTATTTATTTGGATGTAAAAGGCATAATAACCCTAACTATTTACCTTGTTAAACAAACGGATGCGACAGTGGAACAAGACATACAAAAAAGACACACTTCAGACATTGGCATTTTCATTTTTATACTCATTGGGGTAATCATGCTGTAGATGCTTTACGTGCTTTACATTCAATTATACAAAATCATCAATTTGATGTTGATTAGACTTGCTTCAAAGACTGTTATTTCGCTAACGGGTACGTTTCTGCAACAAGAATGGCAACGCTTTTTTATTCAACTAATGAAGTAGGTTAGTTGAACAAGAGAAGTGATAAACTGGCTAAGAAGTGAAGATATTGATCACTAAGGAGGTCGCTGTGGTTTTAGCAAATTTATTATCAACCGAACAAGATATCAAAAAGTTAATAAGTAGTAAAAAGCTGACTGTATATGTTCGTTCTTTTTATCAAAACTCAGAGAATGAAACCTCACATGTTGTGTTAATTAACGAAAAACAAGAACCATTTTCAATTATGAATGAACCATATGACCATCCATTTTGGGGTGAAATTGATCGAATCTCTATATGTTATGACGAGAACTATCGTGAAGAATTATTAGAATACTACTCTGAAGAAAAGAACGATTGGCGATATAGAGATGTTAATTATATTAGATTTACTGAAATTCATCATCCAAGATTGAGTGTTTATCGCGAGGAATATGAAGCATTTTCTGCTGAGGAAAAATGTAAAGAACAAATCCAAACAGATTTTGCTTTATTGCTTGAAAGTGAAAATAAGAATGTATTGATATACTGTTCGGAATTAGGTGCAACTCTTTATGTTATTGATGATGTGGAAAAAGTAAAGGAAGTTTTAGCCGGTGCCCAAAAAATAATTTAATGGTAGCCGGTGTTTTTCAACTAGCGGGGCAGATTACTGCACGAATCCAACTTATTTTGTACGTTAAAGTTTGATAATAAAGTAAAGTTAGGGGTATGATGTCAAGATGATTATTCCTGTACTAAAAGGGATAGATGTCATGTGCGATGACTGGGGAGAAGAACCTGATGATTTTTATGTTTGTCTAGATGCTTATATTGGTGAAGAGGGAAGTAAAAATCCCTACGAATATGAATTATTTAGGTTTCATATTATAAGCCCCAAAAGACTTGCAAAAAATTTAAATGATACTCTTGAAATAGACATAGGACGAGGATACTTAATAACTAGTGATTATAGCCTTCCAAGGATAGAAAGTAAAATTAAACAACTTCTAACTAATTGTAGAAGGGAAAATTGGGATGAAGTTATTCATGCAATAAGTCGGTACGGGATTTGGGCAGATGAAAGTTAATAATTTTAGTTTTTGTTCAAGGCACATCCAAATAGTGAACTACCCAAATTTATCAACGCTTATAAAAGTGCAAGTTCTACAATTTCCACAAGTGAAAAGGAAACTTTGGAAAGAATATTTTTGGTCAAGAAGTTATTGCTTACTGACAACAGGTGGTTCACCCATTGAAGCAATAAATAAATATATAGAAAATCAAGGATGAGGTAAGGGGATTGGATATGGCCAACAAAGCCTATAAGTTCCGTCTATACCCAACCAAAGAATAGGAACCATTGCTCATCAAAACATTTGGTTGCGTTCGCTTTGTATATAACAAAATGTTAGCGGAGCGGAAAGACATGTATGAACGCTTGAAACACGACAAAGAAGGATGGAAACAACAAAAATTTCCGACTCCTGCAAAATATAAAGAGGAGTAAATTAGCATATTATTTTGGGTCTCCTTTTTCAATGGCTGGTACGATGTGTAGCGATTGTTTGAAAATATGATCTAGTGACCGGAGAACGGATTTCAGGATGGGACATCCTGTTTCGGGGATTGTCCATCACACCGTCAAAAGTGGTAGGAATGGCTGGCAAAGCAGGGGTCAAAAGAGCGAAAGTGGCAGAAGCAGCAGCCGATGTTTCCAAATTGGTCTCGCAAACGAAACATGTTCTCCGCTATGATAAAGTTATGCCTGTCCTTCAAGCGGTATACCACCAAGTCGTAAAGGCGCCGATTACCAACACGATCCGTTTGTTCAAAAAGCAATGGGACGATCTTCTTGACAGCGTTCCATTTGTCCAATGGCAGCCCTCCCTCGCAGGAGTTGGAGCGGTGCCAAGTGGACAGATGATAGGAATCACTGAAGAATCCGTCAGCTCTGTGCGTATTTCGATGAGTCAAGCTGGGGATGGAGTGATTAGAAAAGGATCGGGTGTTGTTGCTAAGGGGACGGGTAAACCTACATCACCTAATATCCATGCCAAGGTTAACTATGGAAGCATTACACCAGAGAAGGACGAAGAAAGGTACTCAAAACAAATGTAGAGTATACAACTCCTACAGGATACACTTATAGAACCGATGACAAAGGACGTATTGTCAGTGCTGAAGGTAAACTTAACTTGGGGGAGTCCAAAAGAAATAATCATGCTCAGAAGGTGGCGGGTAGAGAAGATAGACTACCAGATGATGAAGGCGGACATTTAATAGCAACTATATTTAAAGGTTCGGGTGGGCTTGATAACCTAGTTCCTATGAATGGAAATTTGAATAAAGGAGAATGGAAGAAACTTGAGAACACATGGGCCAAGGATTTAGGTCAAAAAAAATCAGTAGAGGTAAAAATTAAACCTAAATATTCGAGTGATTCTCAACGTCCCGATAGCTTTGAAATAAAATATAAGATTGGAAAAGGCAGATGGATAAGAGTCGATTTTGAAAATGTTTCGGGAGGGAAATCAGGTGGATGAAACTAAATTAGACAGTATATATCAAGCGATCGCACAGAACATTATTGAAACAATACCGGAGGATTGGACTAAAGTTTATTTGTATGCGGAAATAACCGAAGGAGTACGTAAATCTTATTTCTTTTACTACCCAGTTGGGAGTGATGAACCTGTATACAGTCATGATATTCCTGAGTTGTTTGATATTGATGAAAACGAATATGACCAATTGTGGTATCAATTATTGGACTTATTGCAAGAACTATGGAATGAATTCAAAATCAATTCAAATCAGCCTTGGTCAAATCTTACCTTGATACTTGATAATGAAGGTAATTTTAAAATTGATTACAGCTATAATGATCTTTCTAAGGTTGACCCTCATGAGCAACAAATCATCTGGGAATATAAGTATCTGGGACTCATTCCAGAGGATGACGATGACAAGGAAATCTCAAGGAAATCTTAAAAGAATATTTAAACAGCATTAAAGAAAATAATGAATGATATTAATTATTTGTACCTGGCACCACCCGATTTGATTTGCGGATTAAAGCGGAGTAAGAAATAAACACGATCATCTTAAGAAGTAGGTCGATTGAGGACTCTACAATGAATAAAGTCAATCAAAAGGGGGATACATATCATGAGTACCCCCTTTGTTTTTTCAACATAAAGATTTTGATACCGATATAGCCAAACGGACGATTTTGTTTTTCTTCATTTCGTATTCACATAAAAGGCAGTGAGTTTCTTCATTCAAGAAGAATGCGCCATTCCTTATGGCAAACTGTCGGGTGTTGGAGAACTCATATTTATTAGTACATGCCTGAAATTTGCCGAAAGAGAAATAGGAGCAATTTACAAGATATTTACCCTATCTTCGCGATAAATAAATAAGAAAATGTTAGATTGTTGCTGGGATGGTCGCAATGTGCTGATAATCCCTGAAAATAAAATAAGGAGGTATCAACGCAATGAAAAACTTGAAAAAGAAACTCGGTTTATCTGTAGCTGTTGTTTTGTCTACATTAACGTTTGCAACAGCGTATGCGACAACTTCTGTTCCAACAACTTCTACAACTTCAGAAAACCCAAATGTAAGCTCTTTAAGAACGGATGAACCTACATCTTATCGAATTGATCAACTAAAAGATATTGCCATGTACTATTATTGGCATGGCGGAGATCTTGAAAAAGCAGAAAAAGAGATATTTAAAGGAATCACCCTGAAAGGGAAATATGATGTTGTTGAACAAGCATTTAAAGAAGCAACCCTAATAGATCCATATAATCTTGATCTGAAATTTTCGCTTGCATCCACACAAATCATTCAGAAAAAAATTCCAGAAGCGTTACAAACGTATAAGCAGATATTAAATTTAGACCCAAATAATTTCAATGCCAATCTGCTTTACGGGGTTTACTCAAAAGTAAATGGAGACAATGGTGCTTATAAAAGCTCTATTGCAAAGTTAAGACAGCTCGATTCTAAAAAAGCAAATGAATATATTCAAAAATTAAAAAGAACAGAAAGTATTATCAATGGAAAATTAAATACGGAAGTTCCAGATCATTTGCCACAAAAAGACCATGCAATTGTCATCCTTGGATATGCTCTTGCCGATGACGGTTCGATGAGACAACCGCTGATTGAACGTTTGAAAGTAGGTCTTGCCGTTGCAAAACAATACCCGAATTCAAAGATCATTGTAACTGGCGGGGTTCCTAAACAAGGAATTACAGAAGCAGAGGCAATGAGCAACTGGTTGGTTTCTCAAGGAATTGACAAAGATCGAATTATTCTCGAAAATAAGTCAACAGACACGGTGGAAAATGCCCTTTTTACCACTGCCATACTTGAAAAAGAGGGAATAAAAGACGTGACCCTTGTAACAAGCGCAAGCCACATGAGAAGAGCGTTGACGGTATTTAAAGAAGCCAGCGATTTTTATGATAAAATGAATGGCAAACATACCAACAGAAACTTCACCAATGTTGTTTATTTGGACTATCCAACAATCGAGGAAGCACACAAAGTAACGAAAGATGAAATGCTTGTGATCTACCGTGACTTGTTTCGAGTTTCTGGAATTTGGCAATATCCTGGGCTGCAAAGATAAACGAAAATCACGAATATGAGTTGTATACCATATTCATCTTATCTGCAATCAACAAAGAAGGTTTCCTAAAAGTGATCGCTTTTGGGATACCTTCTTTTATTTAATAGCTCTGCATCCTCACCGACTCCTTCAATAAGAGCGAATCCTCTTCGATACTGCCACGGCAATCCCAAGAAGTAGAAGTTACCTCTCTTTGGTGAAGGGGTTATCCTCTATGGTCTAAACTATTCGGAATTTGAATCCATCTATAATCCAGTTGCCCATTTTCCTTGCCAACAATGGCAAACATGGGAATGTAGAAATATTGTAACAAACTTTTCATGCGAAATAAGCGAACAAGATTATAATGAGTTTATAGAAACATTATGTCAAGAAAATAAAGTTTGGTGATGAAAATGTATGGAAATGGACATCCGCATCAAATCGGGAATTCCTACAGGCAAGAGAAGAAGGATGTGGATTATAATGAAAACCCATTTATCGTCATTTGGGAAGTAACGAGAGCATGCCAGCTTAAATGCGTTCACTGCCGCGCCGATGCGCAGCCTGTTCCAGATCCAAGGGAATTAACTCATGAAGAAGGCATCAAGCTGATCGATGCCATTTACGAAATGAATAATCCGATGCTTGTTTTCACTGGCGGCGATTGCATGATGCGGGAAGACCTTTTTGAACTGGCGGATTATGCCATTAAAAAAGGCATGCGCGTCTCCATCACACCAAGCGCCACCCCGAATGTGACGAAAGAAAAAATGGAGAAAGCTAAACAAGTGGGGCTTTCGCGCTGGGCTTTTAGCCTTGACGGGCCAACACCGGAAATTCACGACCGTTTCCGCGGAACACCTGGCTCATTTGAACTTACAATCGAAAAAATAAAATACTTAAACGAATTGAACATGCCGCTACAAATTAACACGGTAATTTCACGTTACAATTATGGCCATCTAGAAGAAATGGCGAATTTGGTTGCTGATCTGAAAGCGGTCATGTGGTACATCTTTCTGCTTGTTCCAACCGGAAGAGGGCAGATAAATGACTGCATTACCCCCGCCGAGCACGAAAAAGTGTTTCGCTGGCTATATGAACTAAGCAAAACAGCGCCATATGATATTAAAACAACCGCGGCACAGCATTATAGACGTGTAGTGCTACAGCAAAAAATGCGCGAACATAAAATTAAAAACGGTGAAATTCGTTATGAGGATACGATTACAACCGATACAGCTTCCATGATCGATGGCTTGAAGCGCGCTCCTAAAGGCGTTAACGATGGGAATGGATTCGTATTCATTTCTCACATTGGCGATGTCATGCCAAGCGGCCTGCTTCCGATTGTATGCGGAAACGTTCGCGAAACCCCGCTTTCGAAAATTTATCGAGAGTCAAAGGTATTTAAAGACTTGCGCCAGCCTGACAACTACAAAGGAAAATGCGGTGTTTGCGAATTTCGTTATATTTGCGGCGGTTCCCGCTCCAGAGCGTACGCGGTTACAGGAGATTATATGGAAAGCGAACCATTCTGTGTGTATATCCCGATGGCAATGAGGAAGAAGGAAAATGCGCCATTGAGCTAACCGTTTGTTCAATGAGGCAACTGCTGATTGAACGTTTAAAAGTAGGTCTTGCCGTTGCAAAACAATACCCAAATTCAAAGATCATTGTAACTGACGGGGTTCCTAAACAAGGAATTCCAGAAGCTTTGGCAATGAGCAATTGGCTGATTTCTCAAGGAGTTCAAAAAGATAGAATTATTCTCGAAGATAAGTCAACAGACACTGTAGAAAATGCCCTTTTTACCACTGCCATACTTGAAAAAGAGGAAATAAAAGACGCTACTCTTGTAACAAGCGCAAGCCACATGAGAAGAGCGTTGACGGTATTTAAAGAAGCCAGCGATTTTTATGATAAAATGAATGGCAAACATACCATCAGAAACTTTACCAATGTGGTTTATTTAGATTATCCATCTATTGAGGAAGCACACAAAGTAACGAAAGATGAAATGCTTGTGATCTACCGTGATTTGTTTCGAGTTTCTGGAATTTGGCAATATCCTGGGCTGCAAAGATAAACGAAAATCACGAATATTATATTGACATAATTCATCTTAAAGGAAGTTCCCATAACCCCCCCCTTGGCACCCAAGGGGGTTCAACTAAGCCGCTGAAGAAGAGGGGATTATTAATACTGTCTACTTGACAGGGATATGTTCCAATACTCTGGCTCTTTTATTTTCCTTTTTCTTCAATCCAAAACTTTCTCCACATTCACCCTCCCCGAAAAGAAAGTCGCTCCATTGCCCATATCGGCAACTCGGTCAGGGGTAAGTGAGTTTACCAGCTGTTTCGTACCTGGGGAATCGGCCCAGAGACCTTGAGTGACAACGACACCTGGAAGTACGTTTTCTCCAACAGAAACCTTCAATACACATTCTCCTCGATTGTTCCACACTCGGACTTGATCTCCATCCATAATACCTTTCGATAAGGCATCTTTAATATTCATATGCAAACGTGGTTCCTTTTCAAAAGAAATGTGTTTTTCATTATTAGAAAAGGTTGTGTTTAAGAAATTATGGTTGGGACCAGGCACAAACAAAAAAGGGAAGTCTCCATCGTTAACAAGTGGTGTATAGGTTGGCAAAGGAGGGTAGCCATCTTGTTCCATCTTCCTTGAATAAAGTTCAATTTTTCCGCTAGGTGTTGGCAGTTTTCCTGGCAACAATGGTTTTACATTTGCTTTTACATACTGCTTTTTAAACAATGTTTCATAATCGATTCCTTCAAGGTAAGGATTGTTTGGGTTATCCAGGGCTTGCGAAATCATTTCAGCTTCTGTCTCATATAAACACTGATCCTCGAAGCCCATTTTTTTCGCAAGCAATTGGAACACTTCGACATTCGATTTGGACTCTCCATATCGTTCAATAACTGGCTGCTGAATTTGAACATAATGGTGCCAGTATGATGTATAAAGATCCGTATTTTCGAATGAAGATGTTGCAGGAAGTATAATATCTGCGTATTTTGCTGTTTCTGTCAAAAATAAGTCATGCACGACGACAAAGAGATCTTCCCTTGCCAGACCTTTTCTTACTTTATTGCTATCCGGTGCAACAACCGCAGGATTTGTACCGTACACAAATAATGATTTTATCGGTGGATCTAATTCCAATAATGCTTGGCCAAGCAGGTTCATGTTTATGATTCGTGTATGTTTATTTTGCAATAAATCCGGGCGTTGCAAGCTCATTGTATTAAGGGCCAAATAACCACTATTTGATTTGATGGCACCGCCGCCTTTTACAAGCCATTGTCCTGTCAGGGCAGGAAGACAAGCAATTGTACGAATACACATGCCCCCATTGTCATGATGCTGAAGACCATTGCCGATTCGAATAAAGGAAGGCGTGATTTGACCATACATCCTGGACAGTTTATAAATATCTTCAACTGGAACACCTGTTATTCCGGAAACAGTGATGGGGTCGTACTGGACAACATGCTCACGCAACTCTTCATGTCCGATTGTAAATTGCTGTAAGAAATCGGTGTCTACCATGTTTTCGGCAAATAAAATATGCATCATGCCCAGAGCGAGAGCAGCATCGGTACCCGGCAATATTGGAATGAACCAATCTGCGAATTGGCCGGTTTGATTTTTATGTACATCAATGACAATAATCTTTGCTCCATTCTTTCTAGCTTTTTGGGCAAGTACAACCTGATGCATGTTTGTGCTTACAGCATTAATTCCCCAGAAGATGATTAATTTTGAATGTATAGTATCTTCAGGGTCTATTCCAAAGCTGCCTCCCATTGTGTATTTATACCCTTGCTGGCCAGCTGATGAACAAATTGACCGATCCAGCAGGGAAGCACCCAATCGATGAAAAAACCGCCGGTCCATTCCTTCGGCGCTGAGTCTTCCCATGTTGCCATAAAAGCTATACGGAAGAATGCTTTCAGGTCCCTCTGTTTGGATCAGCTCTTTCCATTTGGCAGTAATTGTATCAATCGCTTCGTCCCAGCTTATCCGCTCAAATTTCCCTTCTCCTTTAGCTCCCGTACGTTTCATTGGATATTTCAAGCGCTTTGGATCGTAAATTCGTTCAGTTATATTCCGTACTTTATTGCATATATTTCCCTTTGTCACAGGATGATTCGGATCTCCCTGTATTTTTACAATTTTTCCGTCTTGTTTATGCACCAGTAACCCACATTGATCAGGGCAATCCAGAGAACAAACGGATGGAAATACACCTGTTAGCTGCTTTACAAATGAGTGCATATATAGGCTCCTTTCATCATCAGGTTATATCATAATACTATTTTGTTAATTTAAAACATTAATAAAATGACTTTATTGATTTAGATGGTCAATATAATAAAATAATTTGAAAAGTAAGGTAACTTATCGGAATAGTTAGAATGATGATCATTAATTTAGATAACTATGGAAATTAAATATTTTTTAACTTTTATATCTAGAGAGGTGGAGGGACTGGTCCAATTGATCTTCTCTGGATAATGAACTCTTGTCCCTATAAAGACAAACACCTCCATCAATCGAATGAAGTTATACTTCGATTAGGAGGTGTTTTTTCCTTGTCCCATTTTACTAGGACACTTTACTATTCAATCCGAGTTTTTTAATGCTAAAGATATTATCAACCATAAATAATAACTAGGAATGGCTGCGTTTTCTAGAAATACAACCCACGTTTGCCAACAGACCTGTATGTCCAAATTTCAAAGATTTTGCACTAGACCCTTTTTTTCTTTATATTCACTGTTTTTTTCTCTTCCGTTTCTATTCACGAAAGAAAATGTGGCAAGCAGCAATAATATGACAAGGCAAACGGTAGAACCGATTACATTATTTTTATTAAATATAAAAGAAATGAAGATAATCAATAAAGATGCGATTGCTAATATCGTTGTGTATGGGAACCATTTTACCTGGAAGAACGGTTTCTCCTTATAATGGGAACGGAGTTTTAGTTGTGCTAAGCAAATACTCATCCATACTAAAAGAACCGTAAAACCAGGTATCGTCATTAAATAGCTGATGACTTGATCTGGAGTCATATAAGCGAAAAATACCCCAATCAATATACATATGGTGACGATCATAATTCCGTTTATCGGTATTCCTTGTTTGGAAATCTTTAATAACCTTTTTGGAGCTTCACCGTTTTGCGCCATGGAATATAACATTCTGGAAGTCGCATATATCCCCGTGTTTGCCGCTGATAAAACGGCTGTTAAAAGAACAAAATTCATGATATGAGCTGCTCCAGGCAGTCCTGTGATGCTCAATACCTGAACAAATGGGCTTTCTTCCCCCGAAACTTTATTCCATGGCATTAAACCGCATATAATAAGAATAGGAAGAATATAAAAAAGAATGACTCTCCATACGGTTCCCTTAACTACTTTTGGCAATACCTTCTCTGCATCTTTTGTTTCCGTAACAGCGACACCAATTAACTCTGCCCCGCCATATGAAAACATGACGACTAAAAAGGCGCTCAACATTCCTCCGACTCCATGAGGAAAGAACCCGCCGTGTTCCGTGTAGTTAGACAAAGGAGCATCAATAGTGCTTGGAATGATTCCTGATAAAATACAAAAACCTAAAATAATAAAAGCGGTTAACGCGATAATTTTAATTCCTGCGAACCAAAACTCAATCTCCCCATAGTACTTTACATGAAACAAGTTAATGCCGACGATCAAGACGGTGCAAAGGAAACTTAAAAGCCATAACGGTACGGATGGAAACCAATATTTTAGGAAGCTTCCTGCCGCTAAAAATTCGACAATGGTAACAATAGTCCAATTGATCCAATAAAGCCATCCTACGATAAAGGATATATGAGATCCAAAAGCTTTATATACAAGATGCTGAACGTTTAAGTTGGGATAGACAATGGCCATTTCAGCCAATGCCGCCATCACAATAAATAATAATAAACCTCCTAATAAGTAAGCAAAAACGACACTTGGCCCCGCTATATTTAATGTATCTGAACTTCCTTTAAAAATACCCGTTCCAATCATGCCTGCTAGAGCAATAAACTGGACGTGCCTAGGTAATAAACCTTTCTTTAAATCTTGATGACTTTTTTCCATATTGGCCCTGCCTTCCTGTCGCAATATTAAATGATGGTTTATTTACAGATAATGATAGAGTTATAAAAACTAAAATAAACACACTAGAAATAAAAGGTAAAATCGAAAAGCTGTTTTTTCATTAATAAATCCTTTCTGAAACTTTTTTGCTTAAACGCTTTTATGCTTTTATGTAGTTAAGTATAAAATATGTTTTTAGAATATAATAGTATTCTTCTGTTTGTCAAGAGCGTGTCGCAAAACTCATTCGAAATTGTGCATAAAAAAGTCTGTTTCCTGAGTACGGAATCGCAACATTTTTCTAGTTTGGAAGAGGGAAATGCGCATTGGAAAGCGAAAGTGCCATCCAAATCTACATGGGGAAGGGGAGTAATCCCAAAAGCGGAAAGGTTTTATTATATTACACGGATGGATGCCAAACGCAAACACCTTCGTAGAAGATATGGCTTGTGGAATGGATGGATGCAATCTTTTTTGGTGAGCGGCTGCCCCGCTTTTTGGGTCGCACTGTGCGGGGCATGTTCTATCTTTTATGTCTAACGTAAAAAAGGAAAGGGCAATCAGATATGTGGTTAAAATCCAACCAAGCGTGTTGGTGATAAGCACTTAGTTTTTTCCTATGGATAGTCTATTTATTTAATAATTTTTCCAAATGTTTAACCGTAGGCGTTAAATTGGCAAGGAAGTAAGATTCTCTTAATCTGCGGGATGGATCGCTTTGTTGCAAGTAGCCGGCTCCTCCATGATGTAACATTGAACCATGAACTGCTTTTAAAGTGAGATAAGTAACGTTTAAACGGATTCTTAATAAATCTTCGCAATGTTGCGTCAAATTAGAAGACTGAACAAGACGGTATATTTCTTCACGGATGGATGTTAGTTCGCTTTCTAATTCCTCTGGTTGAATGCTTAAATATCGATTGCATCCGTTTTGTTTATTTTGTATTTTTTTCATCGACTGGATAGAAGCGTCTGTAACTCCCAATCCTAGCGGGATTTGATAAATAAGAAATGAAGGACGTATTTTTGGTACAAAGTCATCCGCTTGCTCAGAAATAATCCATTGATCCGGAATGAACACTTCATTGAATGTGCATGCATACGTTGCGCTTCCATTCAGTCCTAAATAGTCTAGCTTCTCCTTTAACACCAATCCTTGCACATGGCATGGGACAAACGCCATGATCCGCTGTTTTTCATTAACGGATGCGATAATACCGAACCAATGATTTTGCCCTAAGTTGGAGACAGACGGCAAATGGCCGTTAATGATATATCCTTTCGGAGTTCGTTCTGCTTTCAAATGGAGAGATTCAAGCCCATCGTAATATTTCATTGGATTAGACAATCCGGTTCCCCCAAGCACCTCTCCGCTTTCAAGCAGCGGTAAAATTTCATTTTTGAGGTAAGAGTTTTCACATGTTCGCAAGTATGTTAGCGCCGCTAAGTGGCACCAAAGGGTAAAAGCTGTTGTCATGCATATTTTTGCCGTTTCCTCGACTAATTGCATTTCACGGGAAAGAACCTCTTTTTTTGAAAGCCCCGCTGACAATAGGAAACCGTATTTCCCGATATTTTCTAAAAATTGACGGGGATAATAGGCTTTTGTATCAATTTTTCTTACTAAAGGCTTTAATTGGTTGTAAAGCAAATTGTTCAATGCCTTTTTTGCTTCTGATTCCATAATGGCCATTTACCGCCACCTCCTATCTGATTATGTATTTTCTTTGTGAATAAGGGACATCGAATTATGACAATTTATGTAACTAGTAATTTAATGATAGTCAAACCCCAGCGGGAATGTGAAAATTCCAGCTGAGGTTAGGGGAATGTTATTTGTTTGGCAAAATTTCTGTAACCGTATCAATCGGTGCTTTCACAGCTTCACGGGCTCTTTTGACAGCGGATTCATCCGGTGCATTATAAAAGCAAAGGCATTTTGTCATATCTTCGCATACATACGTTCTAGAGAAAGTGACTTCCGGTACTTCTGCATAGTGTACGGAATTCTTTTTCTTTCTTTCTAAATAATCTTCCATGGTGAGATTTTCAGGAAGGTTCCATTCGACTACGTAGTTTACGGTATCCGCTTCTTTTTTGACTTCTTCGATATCTTTTCCAACTAAACGGACCGGTTTAATAAGAGTAACAGGAATGCCTAACAGTCTTAAGCGATCATTAATAATATTTCGTTCTTCGCTTTCAAAAATGAAAAATGCTCTTGAAAAATCTTTGGAAACTTGGACTTCAATGAGATTTGCATTGTTTTTTCTTACTTCTTCCTTAATCTCGGAAACTTTCTTTTCAAATCCTTCTTTGTCTTTTACTGCCCCGTTTAAAATCGATTCCACTAAGTAAAGCGCCATTTTTATTGCCTCCTTTTATTATTATAACCTTAAATTCTTATAAAATTAATATGATTTTATGGTAATTTTATTATAGTTAGTTCAAAAAATCAACCTTAAAAATAAATTATTCTGAATTTATTACTTTGTCACACAAATTTGGCAAGTATGCCTCCATATCACATGTTTTGGGCCATGAACATGCACTATACCAGAAGAAATTGAAAATTCGGCGTCTGATGAAATAAGAAGTTTTTCGACGGTCGGAGGCAAGTGTGGAACATGCTCCTTTGATAAAAAATAGTGGTAAACGAAATTTCTATTCTGCGAAAGGTAAGTTATAATTGAACCGAAACGAGAACAGGAGGTTTTTTTATGAAAGATAGATATGATTTGCCTTGCAATATCGCCCAATCCTTGAACATCATCGGTGATCGCTGGACATTGTTGATTGTTCATGAAATTTTAATGGGGCGTCAGACATTTAATGAAATAAGAAAATCGTTAAAAGGGATATCCTCCAATCTTTTATCGGATCGTTTAAAATATTTAGAAGAAACCGGTTTGATCACTTCTGCTTTATATTCTGAACACCCGCCAAGATACAAATACATGTTAACGAAAAGCGGAAAGGATTTGGAAATGGTGTTCAACGCCCTAATCCTTTGGGGCAGAAAGCATTTAAAAAAATGTTATAAAAAATTGGTGCATGAATCTTGCGGGCATGAGGTGGAAATTTCCTACTATTGTCCGCAATGTAAAACAAATGTAGAGAACTTGGCCGTTGTCGAAGTCGATTCTGAAAATATTCCCGAAAAGCGGTGATAATGGCTAGTAAAAAAGACAGAGAGCATCATACTTTCTGTCTTTTTTACTAGTTTATTTATTCGATAACATTCCCCATTGCTTTTCTACCCATCTTTCGAATAATTGGATTGCCTTGTCAAGAATAAGCCCCAAGATGCCGATGAAGATGATTCCGGCTAAAACAAGATCCAAACGTAAAGAATTTCTCGCATCGACGATTAAATAACCCAATCCGGATTGGGCGCCGACCATTTCACCGGCAACGAGGAAAATCCAAGCGGTGCCGAGTGCGATGTGAAGCCCGTTGGCGATAAATGGAAAAGCGGCAGGAAAAATGATTTTCGTCATTAGATGGGGCTGCTTGATCTCAAAGTTTTCCGCCACCTTTAAATATATACGGTCCACTTTCCTTACAGCGGAAACGGTGGAAAGCAATACCGGGAAAAACGCTGCGATAAATATAATCACAATCGCAGGGATGTCTCCAATTCCAAACCACAAAACAATAAAGGGTGACCAGGCAATCGGTGAGATAGGTCTTAGGACTTGAACAATCGGATCAATAATATTCCATAATTTTACTAGACGGCCTAACATGAGTCCCAATATAGCAGCAGTAACCACCGCTGAGAGATAACCAATGAAAAACCGGATGAGGCTCACTTTTAGATGTACAAATAGAGTGCCGTTGGTAATCAGAGCCCAGATTCCTTCCCCTACTTTTAAAGGAGAAGGGAAGAGGGCCTCTTCATAATTTCCAATTACAATCACGGTTTGCCATACAGCAATTAATATCGAAAATCCTATGATGACGTTGGTGAATTTCTTTATCATGTTCATACGATCACTTCACTTTATCTATTAATGAATTATCGACAAATTCTTCATAGGACGGAGGATTCTTGGACAATCCCGTTTCGACCATGTACTGACTTAGTTCTTCGTATGCGTTTTTATCTATTCTTAAATCTTTAAATGAAATCCATTTTAAGGATAAATTGAGCACATCTTTATTTACCTTCATGTATTTGGAGGAAGCTTCATAGGTATACTCATCTTTTAATTCTGCTTTTTTTCCGGCTTTGACATATTCACTAACAAACTCTTGAGCGACTTTTCTTTCGTTGCGGATAAAGTCATTTCTTAAAACCAGCGCGCAGCACACAGAATGTTTCCAAAGGTCTTCAGATTGGAATAACACCTTACCCTTATTCATTGCTACAGACAGAGCCCCAAAAGGTTCTGCCACTGCATATCCGGATATTCTGCCTTCTGAAAGGGCTGCCGGCATTTCAGCAGGAGGCAGTTCAACGATATTCACATCTTTATATTGAAAACCTTCCTGCTTTAACATTTGATAGAGCAATAGATTATGTGTAGAAAACTTATGAGGAATAGCAAAGTTTTTCCCCTTTAAATCTTTTACGCTGTGAATATCATGGGAAGTCACAACGACATTTCCATCTCTGTGTCCTAACGCCACTGCTTTTAAATCAACGCCTTGTTCTTTTGCTTTCATCGCCAATTCCACAAGCACGCTTGCTCCATCAATCCGTCCTGTATTCAGTGCATCCATCAGTTCAGGCCATGAGCCGAATTTAATGAGTTCGAGATTAAAATGCCGGGACTGGCCTTTTTCTAGTTCTTTTTCTATATATAGGGGTACGGCGTGGGTAATCGGCAAGTATCCTATTTTAATGGTCCGCTTTCCGTTTATGTTGGAATGAGCATTATTGGAATTACAAGCGGTTAGGCTAAAAATTACTGTCATGATGAATAAAGAAATCATAAGTTTCTTTAATTTTTTCTTCATGAAAATATGCCTCCTTTGTTATTATTACGCTGCATGATTGCACTATCTAAAGATTAGGCCAACTCTACTGGCATAGAGGTTTATATACATCCCTGGTTAAGATTAGTTAAATATTATAATCAACGGGAGGGGCAGGGCGATGAAAATGAAATTCTTCAAGAATAATCTTTCGGTAATATTGGAAGTCTCCGTGACTTCGATCTCTAGGCCTTGGGGTGTCAATTTTTAATTCTCTATGGATTCGGCCGGGATTTGCGCTCATGATCAACACCCGATCTGATAAATATACTGCTTCGTCAATATCATGGGTCACAAGAATGATGGTTGTCTTTTCTTTATCTTGAAGACGCAAGAGTTCGTCTTGTAAATAATAACGGTTAAAAGTGTCCAGTGCGGCAAACGGTTCGTCCATTAATATTACCTCTGGTTGAATCGCAAGCGCTCGGGCAATCGCGACTCGTTGTTGCATCCCGCCTGACAATTCATGGGGAAAGCGTTCAGCATAGTCATGTAAACCAACTAGCTTTAGATAATCGAAAGCCCGGCTTCGTCGTTGTTCGGAGGTTAAGTTCATCCCTTCGAGACCTAACTCGACATTTTTCAGGACGGAACGCCAAGGCAGGAGGCCATAATGTTGGAATAACATTACACATCGTCGACTAGGTCTTTCCACTACGTTTCCATCCAAAATGACATGACCTTGGTCTGGTTTTTCAAAACCGCCGATAATATTTAAAAGTGTACTTTTTCCGCAGCCGCTCTGGCCAAGGATGGAGATGATCTCCCCTTTTTCTATGCGAAAGGAGATTTGTTGGAGGACTGGTTCTAATTTTCCTTGATTAGGAAAGCTTTTACTCAAATTCTCCACTTGAATGATTACTGAATTTTTCAATCGCCTAACCTACCTTTCATTGTTTTCGAGAAACGGACAGACATTTTAGGCAGTGAATAAACGCGACATTTATGTTTTTTTAAATTAATTAATTCCTATATGTTTAATATGATTAATATTTGCTAGTAATTTTATGATACTTTGTTCAAAAAATCAACTTAAAATTCAAGATAATTCGCTCTTATTTAGAAATTACGTCAAAATAAAAATGAACGCATTCAACATTTTGGAGACTTTTTTATCCATCTGAATCAAGAGTATACTACTTCGTTCACGTTTCATGATTTTCGCGGAAAAACTTATTCAAAATTATGATGGTGTTGCAAAACTAGAGTAAAAACTCGAAGTTATGCATAAGGATGCAACATAACACATGCAGTACATATCGATGAAATCCGTACCATCTTGGCTGTTCCAACCCGTCATTTAACTCATTAAATACTCGTTCAATCTCGCGGCGAGGTCCAAACAGCCATTGGCTAAATCTCGTTTTCAAAAAGACAGGAACAACCCGTCCATAGGCATCTTTTCGCTCCTCGCTATTGCGGCGGTTGATAGGGGAAATGAATAGAATTCCTGATTGCTCCGCTGTTTGACGAACCTTTTCGCTGTCATATGCGGCATCGCCCAATACCAATTCGATATCCCACTGTTTTAAGGAAACAAGCAATTCTGGTGCTACTGCCGCATCATTCCGATTCGCTGTGGTCCACACATGAGATAAAATGATTCCCTCGGCAGTGGTGCTGAGATGGAGCTTATATCCTTTAAACCAATGGTATCGGGTGGGCACCCCCACTTTGCTTGCGAATCGTAAAGACTGCTTCGAAGGGCCGTGCTGTCGATCAGCACAATTTGAGGATACCGTACTTCTAGATCTTTGAGCAGTTGTGCATGAAAAACAGGAAATCCCTGTTCCCGGAACCACTTCGCCGCGCGGGAGAACGTAGACAGATGAGGGACTTCACCAAGCCCACAAGCCCGTTAAAAACATCGAAAACACTGCAGAATGCGTACTAATTTTCGCAAGGAATTAATAGAAAAATACGTTTTCAAAAAGAAGCATTTCAATAACGATTTTTTTCGACACCGACGGTCTTCCTGTCACATACGGTGTTTCCAGCAATGATAGTGAGTCAATATACCGAAATAATGATTCTAAAATTGGGCCCATTTCATAAGTCCATGCATGTTCGTTGCTTAAATTGGAAATCATGATAGTGTCCACCCCTTGGTACTTGGTTTTGGTCGCTGTATATGATTTCCAAGGTGGTGGATTTTTTATGTGCATTTATGCATTCGTTATGCGTTTTGCAACACGTTCATATAGTTTAAAGATTTGATCATTTCTGTTTTTACAAAAAATCAGGATGTAATCGAACTGGCAAGCGCCTATAGTATTTGGGTCGCCATGTTTCCGTTTGCGACAAGTTTCGGTTTAATCCTTTAAGGTGTTTTTACAGGAGCGACGGAGACAGCGCCGATTCGCAATTCCATGCTGATTTCTCTAGCGGTATATATTGCGTTCCTGCTCTTGAAGACGTTCGATGGTCCAACCATGGTGGTTCGTAATTTGTAAGCCTTTTTTCTTCATTCTTCATCTGCTCCTTTGATTTACTTTAGAAGCAGTATAGACAAGAATAGACGTGGATGAAACATGTTGGAATTTCAAACTGAATTTATATATGAATGGGAGGTGTTATATATGAGTGTAGAATTCGTAGCGCTTTTACCTTAATTGTTGTCTTATTCGTCTTACTTGTTATTGTAGGATGTTCTTGTACAGGTCTAGGCGGATATGGTGGATATTAATTAATTCCTCATAAGGTGACATGAGCCATCCCGGTGAACATCTCCCACCTACATTCTGTACTCTGTTTAGAGGTGGGAGACTTCTCGGTGAACATGTTAAAACGGTTTTAAAAAAGTCAATGATGTTAAATTCTCTGATTTGGGAAACAAAGTACTTACCTAATGTCTAAACTCTAACTTCGATTTTACGATCAGTATCTACTTACGAAAAGACATGTTCCATTTTTTGAGTTTTTTTACAAGAGTAGAATGATCCACTCCTAATTGTTCCGCTGCTTTTCGAAGAGATGAATGTTTTTGAATCGCCTCGCTAATGATTCGTTTTTCAAACTGTTCGACCCGTTGTTTAAGTGTTAGAGAAGTACCTGAATTTGTTTGCTCATAAATATGCAACGGCAGATCGTGAGGTTCTATCGATTGTGATGGTACCGAAACGATCATGTTTTCTACAAGGTTTTTTAATTCCCTCACATTTCCGGGCCAATGGTAATTTTTTAAAATATTTTTTGTATCAGGAGATAAGTGCTTGTTCATGCGATATAGTTTACAATAAAAAGAAAAATAATGATCCAATAACGGCTCTATATCCTCTGGACGTTCGGCTAATGGTGGAATATGAATTTCAACCACTTGCAGCCGATAATATAAATCTTCACGAAATTTCCCTTGCGAAATTAATTTCCTTAAATCTTGATTTGTGGCAGAAATAATTCGTATATCCAAGTTTTTAACTTTGCTGCTGCCTATTCTTTGGATTTGTTTTTCTTGTAAAACGCGTAGCAGCTTCACCTGAAGAGTTAGGGGCATTTCACCTATTTCATCAAGCATAATCGTTCCTTGATCCGCTAATTCTAACAGGCCTATTTTTCCGTCTTGCCGTGCCCCTGTAAATGCACCTTTTTCGTAACCAAATAACTCTGATTCTAGCAAAGGTTCCGGAATGGCTCCGCAATTTATTTTAATAAATGGTTTATCTCTCCTATTGCTTAAATGATGGATAAGATTGGCCATCACTTCCTTTCCTACACCAGATGGACCGGTTAACAAAACGCTTGTAGGGTAAGGAGCAATTTGCTTTACTTTTTCAATAATTCGTTTCATAACATCGCTTAGAAAGATAATTTTTTCATCTGAACCATCAATAGAGAAAGTATAGCGATTATGGCTCATTTCGGAAAAACTTTTAGCTTTTTCTAATTGAGTTTTCATTTTAATAAGATGTGAAATGTCTCTTACGCTTGTTACAACCATTTCGATTTCACCCTGTTTATTAAAAACAGGATTTCCTGTAACAATAACATCCTTTTGACCGCCGATTTTTTGTAAAATGGAAATACATTTTTTTTCTTTTAATACGAGAAGAGATACAGATTGGTCAAAATACCCCTGTCTAACTAAACTTTCCATATGCTTACCTATTAGTTCTTCCCTGCGGAAGCCTGTTATTTCCTCATAAGCGGAGTTCACCATTAATGTTTTTCCTTCCTTATCTACAACATAAATTCCATCTGTTGAAAATTCGATAACCGTTTCCATTTGCTTAAAAAGAGAATGATAGTGTTCCATTTCGGATATATCTTGGAGAACGCTGATTGCTCCGACTAATTCGCCATCTCGGTACAAAGGAGTTCGATTGACGAGACACTGGCGTCCTGCTATGTTCATCTTTACTCCGATCGAGCTTGTTTCGCTCTCTAATACATGAGGAAGCTGGGTGGTTGGGATAAGTTCCTGGATATCTCTTCCTTCCCAATTTTCATTTTCTATATGAAGAAGTTTTTTTGCAGAAGAATTGATTAATAAAATTTTTCTGTTTCGATCTACGACAATTACCCCATTATGGATAGAGGAAAAAATGCTTTCCCATATATGAGGATCTATGATTGTTTGTTTCATATGGAGCCCTCCTTATCTTTTTGATGGTGAAAAATTTCAACATATGGTGAAAAAAATCACTATTCATTTATTCAGCATTCATTTAAGATTTTCCTTTTTTTGTGGTGATTTTTTTCACCGTTTTTGTTCATTAATATTTCAAAAATTTTGTATTGTAAGTGAGTTCTTAGTCTTGGCACGATATTTGCATGTATATAGAAAATGAACAATAAGAGAAGGGGAGGTGAATATGAAAAAATAAAAGGACGATTGACGGATGGGGGGAGTAAGAATGTAAAGAATCTATGAAATGGTGGGCTCTTTTGATGCCAATTATTTATTGTTCTATGCCAAAATATTGAATCACGCGAGGCAATGATGACGGTGAGTCTCATGGCAGGACTTGCTTTTGGAATGCAGGCTTGGAGCAGTGCATGCTCTTGCTTATAGACGCTTCTGCTCATGGAGTAAGCAGCTCTTTATTGCTCCCTTGCGTCATGAAGTGGAACCAATAGTTTGTTTAGAAAGATTCCGGTGATATCGTAGAAGTATTAGAGGGAGAAGTGGAGCATTAAAGTGATGATCAGACAGCTTATGCAACGGTTAAAGCGATGAGCCGTATATGTCGCTATGGGGAAAATCCACAGTCTTTGTGTGAATTTTATATTCCGGGACGGCACTGAATGAAATGGCTCAGGAAGCTGCAAAACAAACTTGGCTTTTACGAAACAACCCTTGAAAATGAAATAGAAAAATATACCGTGCAATCTAGTAAGTAGGAGGGAAAAATAATGAAATGGAAAAATCGTCCGCACGGTGCTGAAACACCGTATATCCCTGCCGGTCCCTTTAAAATACGATTACCTTTTATTCATTATCGGTTTGAATGGCCCGATTATGTCCAAGGCTTGCTCATGTGTGCGGTAGACCTTGGGGCCATTACACTTTTAACAGACCATTTAGGGATGCCATTTGAAGTGGCTTTGGCTGTTGTCATATTGAATGGACTTTTATATTTACTTCATCATCTGCTCGGTGACCCGGTTATTCCAGGATGGGTTACTCCTGCGATTCCTTTAATTGTTTTGTTTGTTAAACAATTTCCTGAAGGTCCGGACCGAGTCTATGCACTCATAGCATTTCAGCTAACTCTCGGAATTTTATCCATAATTTTGGGGGTAACGGGACTTGCTAGTAAAGTGGTGCGTTTAGTGCCGGATGCGATTAAATCAGGCATTATTCTGGGCGCAGGAATTGGAGCTGTCGTATCCATCTTTGAAGAGGGAGGAAAGTTTGAATTATTCCCTTATACGATCACGATTTGTGTTGGATTTGCATTTTACCTAATTTTCTCTAAACATTTCGAAAGTTTAAAACAAAAAAATAAAGTTTGGGCATTGTTAGGGAATTTAGGAATATTGCCAGCTATTCTACTGGCCGTTGTTGTAGCCCCGCTTGTTGGGGAAGCGAAATGGCCGGATATTCAATGGGGAGTTAGTAAACCTGATTTTGCTACTCTTTGGTCGGAATATACAGTATTTGGGCTTGGCTTTCCGGCATTCTCATTTTTTGTAAAAGCAATACCTGCTGTCCTTGCAACGTATCTAGTTGTTTTTGGAGATGTGCTGAAAACGAAAGCTTTACTTTCTGAATCTGACATAGTACGTACAGATGAGAAAGTCGATTATAATCCGAACCGCGCCCATTTAATTTTCGGTGGCCGCAACGTTCTTATGAGTATGATCGGTCCCGATATTACGATGTGTGGACCAATGTGGGCAGCGATGCAAGTTGTAGTGATTGAACGATTTAAAAAAGGGAAAAAAGCAATGCATTCGTTCTTCGGTGGAGCCGGTTCTTTCCGTTGGGGTACAAATACGGGATTATTTTTGCTTCCTATCGTAAGTTTAGTACAACCAATTCTAGGGGTTGCGTTGTCGCTGACACTATTAGTGCAAGGTTATGTAAGTGTCCGAATCGGTGTCATGCAGGCACGAAGCCAGCGTGATCTCGGAATTGCCGGAGTTGTAGGGGCAATACTAGTGGTTAAAGGCGCGACACTGGCTTTTGCGGCAGGCATCCTTTTATGTATCCTGTTATATGGAAAAGACTTTCTGCGTGGAGAAAATGATCAGATTTTTACGCATCATTCTCAAGAAACAGAATACAAAGAAAAGGAAGCGATATGATAAAACATGGTTCACTCAAGAGATGTATATAAATGGACAACCTTTACATATGGACGACTCTTTCGTTGTTCAAAATCTAGTTTTCAGAACATGTAGGAGAAAGGGATTTTATGCAGCCGGTTGTAATCTTTGATGTATACGACTCTCTTGGATATACAAATACCGTTGAAAAGATGCGCAGATTTGCAAAAGAGACACATTCACAAGTTTTGTTTGATCATGATTCTGAACAATTTAAGCAGTTCCGTAAATCGGTACAAGGATATTATGAGTAAGAAAAGGAGAGGGAGACAATGAGTTTTGCCAAACTGGTTTTCGCGCCACTTAGCTATACTGGATGGGGAGCTTTGGAGCAATTGCTTCCAGAGGTAAGAAATTTTTCACCGAAAAAGATACTTGTCATAACAGATCCCGTACTTGAGAATATCGGATTGGTTCAACGAGTAACGAACCCTCTTATTGAACACGGGTACGATGTAGAACTATATACGGATGTCGTTCCAGAGCCGCCATTAGAAGTGGGAGAGAAGCTCGTTTCTTTTACGCGCCATGGAAAATTTGATATGGTTATCGGTGTCGGCGGGGGAAGCGCCATGGATCTGGCCAAATTGGCAGCAGTTTTGGCTGTGCATGAGGGAGCTGTTGCTGACTATTTAAATTTAACCGGCACAAAAAAAGTGCATAAAAAAGGACTTCCTAAGATTTTGATTCCGACTACATCGGGAACAGGCTCTGAAGTGACGAACATTTCCGTTCTTTCCTTAGACACTACGAAAGATGTAGTGACACATGATTATCTTCTAGCTGACGTGGCCATTGTCGATCCGGAATTGACAGTTTCTGTACCTCCTCGTGTAACAGCGGCTACGGGCATTGATGCGCTAACCCATGCAGTTGAGGCATACGTGTCAGTCAATGCCAACCCGACAACAGATGGTTTGGCTCTTCAAGCAATCCGGCTTATTGGTCGTTCTTTGAGAAAAGCAGTTGAAAATGGAAATGATAAACAAGCTCGGATTGATATGAGCAACGGCAGCTATCTAGCAGGATTGGCTTTCTTTAATGCGGGGGTGGCTGGTGTCCACGCCCTTGCCTATCCATTAGGCGGCCAATTTCATATTCCACATGGAGAATCAAATGCTGTATTGTTACCTTATGTAATGGGATATATTCGAAAAAGCTGCACAAAACGGATGGCTGATATTTTGAATGCTTTAGGAGGAAATTCAACTTACCTTTCTGAAGAGGAAGCTTCTTATAAATGTGTAGAAGAACTTGAAAGATTAGTGAAAGATGTAGGTATTCCGAATACGCTCGGTGGTTTTCATATACCTGAAACCGCTTTAGAGAGTTTAACTCAAGATGCTGTTAAGCAAAAGAGACTATTAGCGCGAAGCCCTTTGCCATTGTTGGAAGATGATATAAGAAAAATTTATCGATCCGCTTTTACTGGTATTGTGACCGAACCGAAATAAACGCTACCCCAGGTTTTGTCGAATTGGGTTAAGAACGCTCAGAAGGGATGAAACGAATAGTTGAACAGTGGGGTGACTTGTCACAAGAAGAGGAAAAATGAAGTAAGCAGACGGATTGGTTGTTTATCTCACTAATATTTCTGCTTTAAAAAGAAAAAAGGAGAGAAGGAGAAACGATGGAAAAAAAGAAGCTGTATATCAATGGAGAATGGGTGGAAGCAACTTCATATACCACATTAACATCGCCTTATTCAGGTGAAGTACTTGCGGAAATTCCGATAGCAACAGAATCAGAAGTCGAACAGGCAATTGCCGCGGCTTATGAGGCGAGAAACATGATGGCGAAAATGCCGGCACACAAACGAGCAGCCATTTTAGAAAAAGTGGCGGAACTCCTGCAAGAAAGAGCGGAAGAAGCAGCGCAGATGATAGCGCTTGAAGCAGCAAAGCCGATTACAACAGCTAAAGCGGAAGTAGGGCGTACGATTCAGACATATAAGTTTGCCGCTGAAGAAGCGAAACGTATTCATGGCGAAACAATTCCATTAGATGCTGCACCGGGCGGGGAGAACCGGGTCGCTTTTACAGTAAGAGAACCAATCGGTGTCATTGGGGCGATTACCCCGTTCAACTTCCCGATGAATCTTGTTGCTCATAAGCTTGGTCCGGCCATCGCGGCTGGAAATACGATCGTACTCAAACCGGCGAGCCAAACACCGCTATCCGCATATTTTATTGCGGAGCTTTTTGAACAAGCGGGTCTTCCAAAAGGAGCATTAAACGTAGTAACAGGAAGCGGAAAGACGGTCGGGGATAGACTTGTTACCGATGAGCGAATCAGTATGATTACGTTTACAGGAAGTCCGGCTGTTGGAATCGGCATCCGCAATAAAGCCGGATTAAAGAAAGTAACCCTTGAACTTGGTTCCAATTCCGCAGTCATTGTCGATGAAGATGTAGATGTTGATTCCATCATTCAACGCTGTGTAGTAGGTTCCTTTTCTTTTCAAGGTCAAGTTTGCATTTCGCTGCAACGGATTTATGTGCATGAAAAACGTTACGAGGAGTTTGTCAAAAAGTTTATCGCTGCCACTAAACAATTAAAAGTTGGCGATCCGCTTGATCCAAAAACGGATGTGTCTGCATTGATTACACCGAATGACGTAGAGCGAACTTTACAGTGGATTGAAGAAGCGAAACAAGGAGGGGCAACGGTTGCCACAGGCGGTGAAAGAAGAGGAAATATATTACTGCCAACCGTCATCCTTCATGCTCGGCCTGACATGAAAGTATCTTGCCAAGAAGTATTTGCCCCGATTGTATTAATTAATAAAGTCACATCAATGGATGAGGCGATAGAATTGGTGAATGATTCTCGATACGGATTACAAGCAGGTGTTTATACAAACAATATTCACGTTGCTTGGGAGGCTGTAGAAAAACTCCAAGTCGGCGGAGTACTGATAAATGACATTCCGACATTTAGGGTCGATCACATGCCTTATGGCGGTGTGAAAGAAAGTGGAACAGGCCGGGAAGGTTTACGGTATGCAATTGAAGAGATGACAGAATTAAAACTCGTCATTTTCAACCGAAATCAATAACACTTTCTTTTGCGGGGCTGACCTATAAGTGTCTGATATCATGATGTTATAGACTGTATATTGTGTTGTAGGGCTGACACTTTTTAGGGGTCAGCCTCTTTTTAGCGTTTGAATGGTTCTACGGAGCGTTCTTCTGATTATGTGCGGTATTTCGGTTTTTTCTATTGCCGTATGCCTTTTCTTATGGGAGTCATCCGCTTATTACAATATTTTTTTTGGAACAAAAAGGAAATAGCAAGCATCTAAGAATCGAAAATGTTTCATAAAAAGGGCAATAGAAGTATATGACTGGCAAAAAGACAACTGGAGGGAGCCATTTTAACATGTTCACAGAGAAGTTTCCACCTCTAAGCGGAGTTAAGTCCATATAATTGTGTAAAAAGGGAAATAGAAAAAGAACCATGACACATCTGTTCCTTGAGAACATGATCATTTGTCCAGGAAGGCGACCGGCAGGGAGACTTACCGGATTTACCTAGCATACGTCAAGTCATCAGGCCCATGTTTTCTATCAAAGGGGAATTTACACAATAGTTGGACTTGACCTTGATAGAAAACACGTTATAATGACTTTATTTCAAATTGCAAAGAATCTTTCTGATAATCTCGAACATGTTAAAAGGATCTTGCTAAATCAGTGATTGAAGAAGCAAATCTTTTTTCTAAAAAAAGAAGAAAGTAGAAGCCTTATATTTTTGTTCCTTTTGCTATTATTGACGAAATTCTCGAAATAATATTATAGATTCGTGGAAGGTTTTGGTTATATGTGGTAATATTTTTACACTGATATGCGATGTTGGTTGTCCGTTTTTGATACAAAAATCAAGGAGGTAACGGTGATGCAGTTAACAGAGGAAGAAGTGCAATCTCTTTTACAAGAGATGGAAGGTTGGAAGTTGGTGGAGGAGCGATGGATTGCGAAAAAGTATCGCTTTCAAGACTATTTGCAAGGAATCGAATTTGTGCGGCAAATCGCGGCCATTTCGGAAGAAGCAAACCATTATCCGTTCATTTATTGATCACAATTCATTTTGGCGGGCGAAGGGACTGATGAAAGCAATGCTTTTAAAATGGATTCGATGTGAAGTGGATGAAGAGAAGAAAGCCGCGTTTTCCGCCGCGCAAGAAACATGGCGTGATTTGAAAGGATGTCCCGGTTTTCTCGGGCAAATAGGCGGCTGGAATGTTGCGAAGCCGCAAGAGGCATGTATATTGGCATTTTGGGAAAATGTTGATTCTTATCAATCTTTTATGAGTGGAAAGCATGACGAAATTTTTGAACGAAGCAGGCAAAAAGGGATGTATCACAAAATCTCAGTAGACATGGTTGAAGTAAAACAGCCGATTGCGTCTAATCATATGAGCATGAACGAAGTGCTGCAAAAAAGCAAAATGCTGTACGTTGTCTACTCGGACAGAATAAAAGAAAAACAAACCCTTTCAGACACGATAAAACAAGACAAACATATATTGGCGACGTTTCTTTCAGAAAATCAACTTGTGGTTTTATGTGCATCGATGGAACTTTCTTCAAGCGAATGGAAAAACACCCCTCATACGCGAGTCAAGCTAGAAAGCGCGTGGACGGTTGTTTGAAAAAACAAAAGGAGGATGGTTCATGAGAAAGGTAGAGGTTGTTCCGTTTAATGAGAATTGGTCCGTTATGTTTGAAGAGGAGGCACGAAAGATTCATAACGTTTTTCGCAATGAAATCTAAGTATCGTAACGGTTAAAAAGAATCTCAGCCCTCGGTAATAGGTTTGTTAGTTATTAATCTAAAGAAAAATTATAAACTAACTCTAACTGTCTATTATTAGCAGAAGGGGCGAGAAAAAGTGAAAAGAGTATGGAATAACAGGAATTTTTTATTATTGTTTCTAGGACAAACAACATCTCACATTGGCAATACACTATTTATCATCTCGCTATTTTATTTCGTAAATATGAAAAGTGGGCCAAGGGATGTTGTTGTACTTGGATTATTAGCCACATTACCAGCTTTACTTGGCTTTATAACAGGAACTTTATCGGATCGAATGAGTAAAAAAAGGATCATGCTCGTTTCTGATTGGATTAGGCTAGTTTTGATTATTGCTTTAATATTGTCTTTAACCATTTATGGATATCACTTTTGGATCATCGGATTCATTTTTTTATTCATGAGCATCGCAAACTTTGTATTTATGCCAGCTTTAAACTCTATTTTACCGAACCTTGTTGAGGATAAAGATTTAACCGAAGCAAATGGTTTAATTCAAAGTTCCGTGCAAATTTCTGCGATAATAGGTGCTTTATTTGGCGCAGTGCTTATTGCTAGTGTTGGTCCAATATCAATATTTGCTTTTAACGGATTCACTTTTATGATTTCGATTATCAGTATTATGCTAATTCGTATCAGAATGAGTGAAAAAGAAACAACGAAATCGAAAAAATGGGATATATCTTGGTTTTCTGATATAAAAGAGGGATTCATGTATATTAGACAATTTGTTGTATTGAAAAAAATTATGATGGGAATGTTTTTTGTAAATCTGCTTTATGTCCCTTTTTATACTTTAGGCGCATCATGGTCTGTCGATATTTTAAAAGAAGGCTCTCGAGGATATTCTCTCATGGAAGCTTTTTTAGCAGGAGGTTCTCTCTGTGGCGCATTGTTAGCAAAATGGATTGAAAAAGGATTCGGCGGAAAGAATGCTTTTCTTTTTGCTCTTTTACCGCAAGTAACCATTGTCTTCTTTCCACTTGCTAAAAGTCTATGGCTAAGTCTTACGATATTATTTTTATTTGGCTTTGGGCTTGGCATATGGAATACATTATACGCGACTTATATTCATAGAACAGTAGAAGACAAAATAAGAGGTAGAATCTTCGGTGTAACTTCTACTATAGTTGGCGGGGCTTTTCCAATAGGATCAGGAGTGTTTGCTATCCTATTAAATTCGCTTAATGTTATTGAGGTGTTTTGGATTGCTTCGGCAGGGATTTCTATTTCGGTTTTGTATATGTTGATTGTTATTATGAAAGGGATTGATACCAATAAATCTTTATTTAGACAAGCTGAAAAAGAAACACCCTTTAAGGAAATCTAAAACATGTTAACTACCTGTCGCTTAACTTCGTTTGAAGTGGGGAAAATAGGCATAGTCGATTGAAGTACAGTTGAATCGTTTGGCTGTTAAAAACATTCCCATCTTTATTGAAGGCATTGAAAACATATCTCGTACTTCCTATGCGTAAAATAAATCTTATTGTTTCAGAAAGGAGAAGAATTGTTTGTTTAGGAAAACCCTGTTTTCTTCCATTTTCATATTCCTGTTCATGACAATGAAACCAAACGCTGCTCCGCCTCCTTCCGAGATAGAAAAAGCAAAACAAGAAGCTCCTCTGCATGTTATCGGCAAAGTCACTTCCGATCAGCTGTACAAAGACATAACAGAAGAAAAAATAACCCCTGTTCAAATAAGAAAAATGAACCTCGATGTGAAACAGATTTTAAAAGCTCCAACTAATGAAACACTCACTACAGTTGATATTTTCTACACATATATTCCTTCTTGGCAGGCATACTCAGGTGCAAAACGAATGGATATTGCCGTTGGTGATGTCATTGAAATTTGGCTGGAAAAAGGAGAGTACGGTTGGGAGCCAGCATTATCAGGAAATACAGTGAAACATCTCAAGTACGTAGAAAACCGCAAAGAGCCGATTCCAGAACCATTTTGGCATTCTATAAAGCGAAACGTTCGCACAGTTTGGCTAATACATTCCAGTGTCACTGTATTAGTTGGAATCCTCGCTTTTCTTTTCACGTTCGTCCTGCTGGCTTGGAGGAAACAAAAAACAAACCATTTATAAGAAAATACAGAAAATTTATTGACTTTCATGGACAAAAGAAATATCCTAATGATAAAGTTTGAAAAAAAGCAGAGGAGAGATGAGTGATGAGTTTAGTTCAGCAAAGAAGAGGTTATTTCGGAGAATTTGGCGGGAGTTTCGTGCCGCCAGCATTGCAGGAAGCGCTTGATTATTTGGAAGAACAGTTTTTAAAGTACAAAGATGATCAAGAGTTTAATGATGAATTTAAGTTTTATTTAAAGGAGTATGTCGGCCGCGAGAATCCGCTTACGTTTGCAGCTCGGCTTACCGAGCGGTTAGGCGGGGCGAAAATTTATTTGAAGCGCGAAGATTTGAACCATACAGGTTCGCATAAAATCAATAACGTCCTCGGACAGATTTTGCTTGCGAAACGAATGGGAGCAAAACGCGTAATCGCGGAAACGGGGGCAGGACAGCATGGTGTCGCCACCGCGACGGCTTGCGCGATGTTTGGCATTGATTGCACCATTTATATGGGGGAGGAAGACACGAGACGCCAGGCATTAAACGTGTTTCGCATGGAGCTTTTAGGCGCAAAAGTCGTTCCGGTATCAAAAGGACAAGGAAGATTAAAGGATGCCGTCGATGAAGCGTTAAATGACTTTGTTCAAAACTATAAGAACACGTTCTATTTGCTTGGTTCAGCGGTTGGACCGCATCCGTATCCAAGCATCGTTAAACATTTTCAGTCTGTCATAAGCGAAGAAAGCAAACGGCAAATTTTAGAAAAAGAAGGACGTTTGCCTGATGTCGTCATCGCTTGCGTTGGCGGCGGAAGCAACGCGATTGGTGCGTTTGCCCATTATATTGATGAACCAAGCGTACGTCTGATCGGCGTCGAGCCGGAAAAAGCGGCGACGCTTACAAAAGGTGTCCCATCCGTGCTTCATGGGTTTAAATGTTTAGTGTTGCTTGATGAAGAAGGGAATCCTCAGCCGACTTATTCGATTGCCGCTGGTCTTGACTATCCGGGAATCGGTCCTGAGCATAGCTATCTGAAAGTGTCCGGGCGTGCCGAGTATTATACGGTGACAAATGAGGAAGTTCTTGAAGCATTTCAACTCTTGTCGAAAACGGAAGGGATTATTCCAGCGCTTGAGAGCGCCCATGCGGTTGCTTATGCAATAAAATTGGCACCAACATTGAATAAAGATCAAATTATGATCGTCAATCTTTCAGGGCGTGGAGATAAAGACGTGGAGCAAGTGTTTCATATGTTAAAACAAGCATAAACTACTTGGAGAATTTTAATGTGTCAGGAGGCTGTCTCAGGATAATGAGACAGTCTCTTTTATTTGGATAGTGAGGCGGCTTTAAACATCCCCTTCAATTTCGACATCTACGTAATCCGAAATAAGCAGAAATGTGTACCGTTAAAAATTACATGAGAGAGAAGGAGGGAATAGCATTTCTATTTATTCTCATTTTCTTTGGATCCTTGTCGAATATCCCTTAGCCTTTTTGATTTCTGAATGAAAAGCTAGTTGCAGAAATAAAAATGGTTTAGCGTTTTAAGTTTTTTAACGTTTTTTCCGAGAAGTCTCCTTCCTTTAAGCGAGGTGTAGGGGGAGAGGCTCATATACATTGTCATTATATAATTTCAGGATAAAAGTAATCGCGGAGCCGTCCATTACTACTTATTTTATAACTTGTATGGTATCAAGAAAAAAGAACTGGAATCAATATAAAAATATGGATATGTTAAAACAAAATATATCAAGTCTAATCCTTGTTGGTTATCTCATTTTCCGAATGTTAAATCGTCTAATTTTGATAATATTAACACTCAACCTATAACTTGCCTAATCAAATTTATTATCTTACTCATATATTGAAGTATCTTTAATGCACAGAGGTGAAACGTATTGTCAGAACATAATGAAGAAAAATGTCATTATCACAATGTGCCAAAGGTGAAATGTGGTTGTACCAATATGCAAATAGCGAAAGTACATGGACCTGTATCTCCAGGACCCCCAGGACCGCCGGGACCCCCAGGACCACCGGGACCTCCAGGACCAGGGGTCTTCGAATGGGGAGAGTGTATCATATGGGCGGATTCGAGTGCTCCTGGTCCAGGAAATGGGACGCCGTCCGATCCGTATAATTCTCTGCAGGCCGCCATTGACGCAGCTACTAACAGTCCGTTAGCAGTTACTTTCGGTATGAGAGCCCGTTGCATCGTTCTTATTGCAGCAAATTCCGTGTTTGATGAGGATATTGTCATCCCGCCTGCAAGACATGTACAACTGCTAGGCTTGGGTCCATGGGTACTTGGCAACGCAGACTTAGCCAATTTTGCATCATCCGTTCCTAGAAATGTCACGATTCAAACAAGTCAAGCTGCAGAAAATGTCTATCTTGTGCAGGGCCCTGCTTTTGACGCACGTCCCGTAACGGTTATTGGTACGTTTGATAACGGGACATCCGTGAGCACCCATACCAATTATACGGATGGTGCTATTATTAGCGGGAATATTATCTTCCAAAACACGGATCCTGTTGATCCTTTTACAACCATTGAGTTTCAGCTTCTGAACACTAATGTTGTAGGAAGCATCATCCAAGATCCGGTTGATCCGCATATGGGTATTCTTAATACCTATATGTACAACAGTCGAATAAATATTATGATACACAATGGTCTGAGAATTCAGCGTATGGTTGATAGCCGATCGGATGGAACGATAAACGTGGCTGGATATTCACATATTACGAATACGTTTATCAACGGTAATGTGACTGTCGGTGCAGCATTTGCCGATGTGCCTCCGACAGGAATTTTCAGCAGCCAGTTTAGTACGATAACGTGGACTGGTCCGCTTACGTTGGACACAGCGTCCAATTTCTATTTTGTCAATAGCGGTTCGACCTTGGTAGGAGCCAAAACGATTCTGTTTAGTCTTGCATGATTATACGATCAATCCTTTATATAGAAAAACTTTAAATGTATCGTCATTTTTTGTAGTGTTGCAGTTCATCGTGCACTCATGACAAATCAAAGCTAATGGACATGGAACAACCATTTTAGGTATTTTCTGAAAAAGAACTGAGTAAAGCTCAGTTCTTTTTATTCTTTATGAAATAGTATAAGAACCAAAATGCATGGTTTTGCTCATCTGTTGCTGCACGACGAAAAGCTTCTTTTTATATATGGATTATTAGCCTCCTTAGCAATATCTAGGGAAAAATCAACAGTTTTTGTTTATTTTTCAAGGAATATTCTAAATTTTCAACGTAGGTATTAGGGTATTCCTCCATAACTTTTACATCAGGTTGGGTAACTGTCAGATTTACATATATTTGTAGAAATTGTGTGTTTTGCATAAATGAAATTGTCAAAGAAGGGCAAGATGAGCACGCAGAAGCGCTTCCAACTATTCTTTCCACCATGTAGATTTTTTTGAAACACATTGACTTACAAGTCAATATTTCCATATAATGGAATTGACTAATCAGTCAATCGGTGCAAAGCCGCCCAAAGGAGAGGGAATGTATGAAAGTTGTAGACATCAAGAATTTGACCAAGACTTATAAAAAGAACCGGGGAATTAAAAACCTTACATTTTCCATTGAGGAAGGAGAAATTTTTGGGTTTATCGGTCCGAACGGAGCAGGCAAGAGCACAACCATTCGAACACTGTTAAATTTCATTTATCCGACTAGCGGAAGTGCGACTATTTTCGGAAAGGATATTATCAAAGACTCAAAAGAAATAAGACAAAACGTGGGCTATTTGCCGTCTGAAGTCCATTATTATGATGATATGAAGGTGATCGACTTATTAAAATACTCAGCTGGCTTTTACAAAAAATTTAATTCGAAGAGAATGACCGAACTGGCGGAAAGGCTTGACTTGGATCTTAATAGAAAAATTGAGGATCTTTCATTTGGTAATCGAAAAAAGGTTGGGATTATCCAGGCGCTGTTGCATGAGCCAAAACTTCTTATTTTGGACGAACCGACAGGCGGACTCGACCCGCTGATGCAAAACACCTTTTTTGAACTTCTTGCAGAGGAAAGAGAGAAGGGGACAACGATCTTTTTCTCCTCCCATATTCTTTCTGAAGTGCAAAAGATGTGTGATCGGGTTGCCATTATTAAGGAAGGGGAGCTTGTTAAAGTAGAAACGATTGAAAATCTTACGAAGAAAAATTTGAAATATATCACAATTACATTTGAACAATCGGAACCAATAGACTTCCATCTGGAAGGAGTAGTGAAGAAAGAAGTAAACGGTAAAGAAATGACGCTGCTTTACAGCGGGGATATGAAGGCGCTTCTTAATAAATTAAATACCCTGCCGGTTCAGGATCTATTAATCGGAGAGCCGACTCTTGAAGAAGTATTTATGCATTACTATGAGAAGTGAGGGAGGGATGAAGTGAGGGAGGGATATAGAAAATGATTTTTAAAAGAGAATTGAAACGAAATTTAAAATCATTGATCATTTGGTGCATCGTACTTAGCGGGCTTATTTTATTGACGTTAAGTATTTTTCCTCAGTTTGCACAGCAGCAAAAAGAAATGACAAAACTCCTTGAGGCCTATCCGGAATCGATTAAAAAAGCGTTTGGAATGAATGAGCTAAACATGGGAGATTTGATGGGGTTTTACGGGGTAGAAATTTACATGATGACTACCCTTTTGGGAAGCATATACTCAGCAATCCTTGCATCCAATATCCTTGCCAAGGAAGAAAATGAAAAAACGATTGAATTTTTACTGTCAAAGCCGATCACAAGAAGTAAAATCGTAACAGAAAAACTTTTGGCCGTTTTGGTAAATATTTTGATCTTTAACGGGGTGTCGACGATAGCAAGCATCATTGGATTTCAATTTGCAAAAGATCCGGATGTTCCGACAGACACGTTTAGTTTGCTAATCGTCGCAACGATATTGCTTCATTTGACCTTCGGTGCAATTGCGTTTATGTTGTCATCAATCATGAAAAAAACGCGAAACATCCTTTCCATCTCACTTGGGATTGTCCTAGTTGCCTACTTTATGAATGTTTTGTCAGGGGTGTCGGAAGATTTAGAGGTTCTAAAATATTTTAGTCCGTTTAAATATGTGGACGCTGCCTCCATTATTAATAATAACGAGCTTGATCCTCTGTATATCTTTATTATGGCTGCGGTTATTTTGATTAGTATATTCACAGCATATATGGTATATAGAAAGAAAGATATTGCAGTCTAATAAGAGGTGTTAGAATTGTATTCAGCTTTTGAAAAGCAGCCGCAAGAAAAAAAGGACCTGATTATCAAAGTGGCCATCGAGGAATTTGTGAAGAATGGTTATGAAAAAACCTCTACAGATGTTATAACGAGCCGGGCGGGAATTTCCAAGGGGATCCTTTTCCATTATTTTAAGAGCAAGAAAAACTTATACCTTTATTTAGTGAATTATGTGAAGGACCTTCTTACGGAAAAAACAATGAAGGCGTTAAGAGAAATAAAATCTGATGATTTCTTTGAAAGGATCAAAGAAATCGTACTGACGAAACAAAAAGTGACGGCGCTGTATCTCCAAGAAACTCAGTTTATCATGGATGCCTTCACCAATCCTCCTGCTGCAGTAAAGGAGGAAATGGAAGAAATCATTAAAAAACACTACGAAACTTACCAGGGAGATTTTTTGCTGGAGCATGTTTATATTAAAGACCTTATCCAAACGGAAAAACTTAGAGAGGATATTTCCGTGGATACTGTTATCCGCATGACCATGTTAATCGCTGAACAGCTGTCTAATAAGTATTTGGCTCTATACAAAAATAAGCAAATTGATATCATTAATAGTACGGAGTCTATGATCAGGGAGCTGAATGATTATCTTAAGATTGTGAAATATGGAATCTATAAATCAGAATAGAATTTTTGCTTTCCTTTTCCGTGGCGTTTAGCTACGGGATTTTTGTATATTATTTTAAGATTTGTTGAAAATTATTTAAAAGTAAGACATTCTCAAGGTGTATTGCACAACAGATCAATATGTTGTAACCTTTTAGTTGTTTTTACAACGAAATACAACCGTTTATCTTCTTATCGAGAGAGGCGGAGGGACTGGCCCGAAGAAGTCTCGGCAGCGGACTCGGTTTCGAGTGCTGTGCCAAATCCAGCAAGCATTGTGCTTGAAAGATAAGAAGGGTTTCTTATATAGATACGTATAAGACCTCTTCTTATGTTCTGATAAGAAGAGGTCTTTTCTCTATGTGAATAGACCTTTCGAAAAAACATAAAATGAGGTGGAAAGAGTGGAGTTAAAAAAAGGAAATCTATTTGCGTTATTTCCGTTTGTCGTCTTTTTAGTGTTGTTCATTGGTGCAGGAATTGTTACGGGTGATTTTTATAAATTTCCAGTCATTGTGGCGATTTTGATTGCGGCAAGTATTTCGTTGATGATGAATCCGAAAGAGTCTTTAACGAAGAAGGTTGAAGTGTTTACCAAAGGGGCTGGAAATGCCGATGTCATGTTAATGGTCATCATTTTCTTATTAGCAGGGGCATTTTCGGAAGTAACCAAAAAAATGGGGGCTGTTGAATCAACGGTCAACTTAGCCCTTTCCGTTATTCCGCAAAATTTATTAATAGTCGGTTTATTTGTCATTGGATGTTTTATCTCCATTTCGCTAGGAACTTCTATGGGAACGATTGTAGCATTAGCGCCGATTGGAGTTGGAATTAGCGAACAAACGGATATTTCTTTGACATTATCGATGGCAGCTGTCATTGGTGGTGCCATGTTTGGAGATAACTTATCTTTTATCTCGGACACAACGATTGCGGCAGTACGAACACAAAATACGAAAATGAAAGATAAGTTTAAGGTGAACTTTTTCATTGTTTTACCAGCGGCCATTATCACCATCGTTCTTTTCTGGATATTTACTGCTGGAGAGCAAGCGGAAATGACGAATCAATCTTTTAATTGGATAAAAATTTTACCTTACCTTGGTGTATTAGTGACTGCATTAATGGGTGTCAATGTACTAGTTGTGTTAGCAGGCGGCATTTTATTAGCAGGAATCATCGGCCTTCTTGATGGAAGCTACAGTGCAATGGGTCTCATTCAAGCCATCGGTGACGGGGTCGCTGGAATGCAAGAATTGTCGCTGCTTGCGATTTTAATTTCCGGTATGGTGGAAGTCATTAAACATAACGGTGGAATTGATTATTTACTTCAATTAGTAACAAGAAATGTGAAGTCGAAAAAAGGAGCACAATTCGGTATCGCAGGGTTAGTGAGTTTAACAAATCTTTCAACAGCAAACAATACGATTTCCATTTTAATTGCTGGCCCGCTTGCGAAAAACATTGCAGATCAATATGACATTGATCCGCGTAAATCTGCCAGCATATTAGATATTTTTTCATGCTGTTTCCAAGGGCTCATCCCATACGGTGCGCAAATGCTTTTGGCAGCAGGTGTTGCTTCCATTTCACCATTAAGTATTTTGCAGTATTCATTCTATCCAATCTTAATTGGAGTTTGTGGTATGCTTGCGATTGTGCTTGACTATCCAAAATTGAAAACGCCAAAAGAAGTGAAGGCGAACTTTGAAGTGAATAAAGCGGTATAAAGAAAAGGTCTCAGGTGCTGAGGCCTTTTCTTTATGGAGTTTTGTTTTTGCTCTGACCTCGAATACGATTAAACCGAACGGTCGTTTTTTGATAAAGTACAAGAGTTATTCATCCAAAAAGGTTGTAAAGCAGCATCAATGAATAACCTTGTGTGTTAGTAAAGGGAGTATTACTTAAACTAGAAGTACGTCTCTGGATGTAAAGTAGAGGGAGAGCTTTTATAGGCCACTGCACCATACATCTGTTTTTATAATCATGAACGCTTTCAGAAAAAACTAAACCATATAGCAGAGAAATGATGTTCCTTATTCACAATTTTGATTTCGTATGGTATAGTTTATAAAACGTAATGATTACTATTATCAACAAGAGGTGAGAAGAAATGAAACCTTTTTTTCTTATCGTTGGAGCAGGTCCTGCTGGGATTGGAATGGGAATATTATTCAAGCAGTTAGGGATTGAGAATTTCGGGATTTTAGAGCGTGATCGCATTGGTTCATCGTTTAGGCAATGGCCGAAGGAGATGCGCTTTATTACGCCATCGTTTACTGGTCAAGGATTTGGCGCATTAGATTTAAATGCTATTTCACCGACCACATCGCCTGCGTATACACTGCAAAAAGAGCGGCTAAGCGGTGAAGATTATGCTCTATATCTTGACTTATTGGCGGAATATTACGATTTGCCGGTTCGTGAGGGAGTGAACGTGACCGAGGTGATGAAAAGAGGCGATCGTTTTCTCTTAAAGACGAATGAAGGAGATTACGAAGCAGATGCCGTCATTTGGGCGACGGGGGAATTCCAATTTCCGAATGCACGCCCATTTCCGGGAGCCGAACATGCGTTACATAACCGATATGTCGACAGTTGGAGCAAGTTTGAAAAAGGACACTATGTGGTCATTGGCGGTTATGAAAGTGGGATTGATGCGGCTGTGAATTTAGTTGCTTATGGAAATGAAGTGACAGTGATTTCGGCTAAGGAGCTAAATGGAGAAAAAGAAGCGGATCCAAGTTTGGCGTTAGCACCGTATACGTGGGAGCGCTTGCGAGCAGCTGAACAAACAAAGCGCTTAACCATTATAGAAAAGACCAAGGTGGAGAAGATTGAGAAAGAGAAAAACGGCTATACGTTATTCCTCTCGAATGGGGATCAAATGATGACACAGACGAAGCCGATTTTAGCAACAGGGTTTCGCTCAGGAGCGGAACAAATTCACTCATTGTTTGAATGGTGCGAAAACGGAAAAACGAAGCTGACGGTTCATGATGAATCGACCATTACGCCGAATTTATTTTTAATTGGGCCGAGCGTCGCTCATGATCAGGCGATTTTCTGCTTTATTTATAAGTTTCGGCAACGTTTCGCGGTAGTCGCAAAACAATTGGTTGATCGTTTCGGGCTGCCTCATGAAGAAGACGTGTTCACTCACTATGCAAACAATCAAATGTATTTAACGGACTTATCATGTTGTGAGGTGAAGTGTGATTGTTAGCCGGGCGAACGAAACGAAAACGACTTTTGCTTATCGGATTTGAATCCGTTGGAAAGACAACGTTATTTTCAAGGTGGACGCAGTTTGGCATCGGCGAAGAAACAAATGTAAAGGGAACGACGTATACGATTCGCTCCCATCCCATTCGTCGCTTGAATGGGTGGGAGGTTGTCGATACACCGGGGCTGCGCAGAGGGGATGAACTTGGTAAACGGCAACTCAAAAAAGAAGTGGCAAAGGCACATCATGTCATGCTCGTTGTGCGCGGTACACATTTCCATGAGGAGTTGGAAGAACTTCTGTCCATTGTTTCTGTTGCGCAAGCGGACGTCTCCATTGCCGTTACGTTTGTGGATAAAATGAACGGACGAGCGAAAGCATTGTTAGAAAATGTCCAAAGGCAATACCATTTCCCGCTTTTTTTAACAAAAGGGAGAAAGGAATCGGAACAAACACTTCCTCCATTTGAACAAGGAAGAAAATGGACAGAAGATGACATCAAGGTGTTGCAGTCGCTCAACTTGCCCAAACAAGAGCCTGCTTCGCTTTTATTTGAGCGTCCAATTATCGGGCCGCTCGTTTCTGTAGCAGCGATTTTGATGATGTTTCTCTTTCCTGTTTACATTGCCTATAACATAGCAGAGTGGGGACAACCTTTATTAGAAATAGCGCTTGCCGGTGTCGTTCACGCTCTTGAAGGAAAAGGAAAACTGGTGGAAGCGTTGCTGGTTGGAGATTACGGGTTGCTTACGTTGGGGGCATATTCATTTTTATGGGCGTTTCCAGTTGTCTTTTTGTTGAGTATCATGATGGCTGTCACCGATGAAACGGGGATTAAAGATCGGATAACAGATGCGCTTGATCCGTATTTACGAAAAATAGGATTGAATGGCCAAGATCTCATTCCTGTATTAACTGGATTTGGATGTAATGTTGTGGCTGTCCAGCAGAGCAGATTGTGTAGCGCTTGTACGCGGAAATCGTGTATTTCTCTCCTTTCATTTGGTTCGGCATGCAGTTATCAAATTGGCGCAACGATTTCGATTTTTCATAGCGCGCAAAAGCCGTATTTATTTTTGCCGTATTTATTCACTCTTTTTATCGTTGGTGCACTGCATACAAGAATATGGAACCGGCAGGCATTGTTGCATACAGCCTTGATTCGCCCGCATCGAACATTTATTCAGATGCTGACATGGTCAGGAGTTTCGTACCGCGTTCGTTCAACGGTATTTCAATTTTTAACACAAGCCATGCCGATCTTTTTGATGATTTGTTTCATCGCTGGATTGATGGATGTGTTAGGATGGATGGAAAAAGTGGTTTTATTGTTTGCGCCGCTCGTTCAATGGTTGAATTTGCCGACGGAAGCCGCTGTCGGTCTTGTTTTTTCCATGATTCGCAAAGATGGCATTTTACTGTTTAATGAGGGAAATGAGGTGTTGTTGACGTCGATGTCGACATTTCAACTATTTCTTGTCGTTTATCTCGCTTCCACTTTCAGTGCATGCGCGGTTACTTTCTGGACGATTGCGAAGGAATTAGGAATGAAGGAGGCGCTGTCATTATCAGGAAAGCAAATGATCACATCGTTTACATCCGCGCTTTTGCTTTCGATATTATTCGGGGGATGAGACCGAGCTTTCTCGCTTATCCCAGACCTCATTCTCATCATTAGAGGATTTTGCTTGCGGCAGGGCCAGTGAAGGTTGAACAAGCGCTGCCATTTGCTTTCGCTTGATCATGGAGTCCGACTGCTTAAGCAGCCTCATTCCCTTCGTAGAACAAGAACGTCTTCAATGACTTCATAGCCGATCGAACGATTCGATCGGCTTTATGTGTATATTCATATATCGAAAACTCAACCCAGATTACATTCGTGCGCGTTTTTCGCTTGTGAGATGATTGTAATCTCAGTCGGTGCCTATTACCATGTAAACAAGTCACCGTTGCTCCGATGAACCTCTCCCACCTTCATTCCATGAAGAGGTAGGAGTTTCTTACCACCTCCATCGAAGAAGCTTCTGCGTAGAAGATTCCCCATTGCAGGCATACAATCGGTTCAAATCCGCTCTGGATGCCCGAAAGAACACTTTTTGACCACGAAGCATGAGCATTCCCTTCTTTCTTTGCCTGATAGGATGGTTTCATTATAGCGCATATGTTCGCTTTTTGTGAATAAAAAACTTTCCGATTCATCTCCCTCCTTCATTCCGTTTAAAGGAAGGGAGACTTCTCAGAAAAATGTTAAAAAATAAATTTTCTTCACTTTCTCTTTAAACTGTTCAACATGAACAAACCTTGCCTCTCGTAAAACTTCTTTTCCATCGACATATAAAATCAAAACAGGTGCGGTAAATATAGAAAGGTGACCTGCGATGTTCGGGACATCATCGACGTTGACAAAGGCCATTTGAATCTTTGGAAATTCGGCCATGACTTTTTTCACTTTTGGCAGTAACGCATGGCAAACACTGCAATTTGTTTTCGAGATGTATAAAAATGCTAAATGATGATTGTTTACGAAATGCTCAATTTCTTCTATGGAAAATAGTTCATTCTTTGCGTTCAAAATTCATTTCGTCTCCTTCCTGCTGATTTTCAACCAAACACTTCTTTTCATTATACTATAGGAAGCTGCAAGAATTCTTGTCTCTGATACTGCAGACACTACTCTGGTCTTGTTGAAAACCAGATGGAGGAACGTGGCTGTTTGGCTTTTCACCATTCGATTAAACATGTTTATTCTGTTAGTGGCTTTTAGAATTGTAGAACCAGATTTGGTAGGATGGAAGCATACAGGGGCTCACTGGCTATACCATTATAGAGGTAACTACTGATATAACATCGAGTTTTATCATCCACTCGTTTTTCCACTGTATCGATGCGAGTGAGGAATTCGGCCGCTGATTGTTGTAACGCCGGAGAATTCGTGATAATGTCCCCCGCCTGGAAGTGGAATAGCCGGTCCGGTAACACCCCTTATCTCATGCCTATGTCCATCATCGAAAGAGGTAAATGTAAAATAACGGTGTGTATGTGGAACACCGCTTGGCGCAGGTTCTGTCACGCCAACATATTTATGGCTATGGCCTGCGTCATAAGAAGTAACCCCGGAGAATTGGTGAACATGCACAGGCCTGCCATCCCAAGTAGTAATATACAGGTTATGCGAGTGATATGAGTCGGAATCAGCAGAATGAACCAAATAACCGCTAACAGGTATCTCCATCGTTTTTCCCCCTTTCATCCATTTTCCGTATATCATATGATGATGGGAGTCTAGATGTTAGGCGTATCAGCTAAATTGCCCTTCGGATTTGCCCGCCAAGCAAAAGACGAAGCATTTTGAGCAATCGAAACAGCTGCCAGAACTGATTGCCCAACTCAATCCGTTTTTTTTGGCATAGTACCAAATTTCAATGCTACAATATAGGAAAACAACTGAAATGGATCAGGCTGGACGTTTCAAATATCGACAATACAATATCTCAAGCCTAATAGTCACTCATTTTGATCGTGAGAAAACGGTAAACGAGTTCACGGATGCACCGCCGATTCTGAACATGTTGAGGAGGTGTTTTAACGTGAATAGTAGGCAGGAGGATGTTAAAGAAATGTGGAAGCGCTTTATTTTTGAAAATGAATTAGATGAAAAGCTTTCTCCCATTGTCAAAGACTCATGGATTCGATCAAAAAAATGGAAGGTAGATCCTTTTCAGCCATATGGCCATATAAAAAAAATTGAAACGGAACGATACAAAAATCTGATTGATTGGTCCATGCCATTAATGGAAGGACTCTATTCCATCGTGAAGGGGTCCGGATTTTTAGTCATTCTTTGCAATGAAAAAGGCCAGCTATTAAAATCAATTGGTGATCCGGATACTCTAGAAATGGCTGCTCAAATCGGTTTTGTCGAAGGGGCGGATTGGAGCGAACAAACCATGGGCACCAATGCGATTGGAACATCCATTGTTATCGATCAACCTGTACAGATATTTGCGGAGGAACATTATTCGCAAATATGCCAATCATGGACTTGTTCCGCGGCCCCGATCCATGATTCAAAAGGGAATATCATTGGAGTATTAAATGTCTCCGGCCCATATGAAAAGGTGCATCCTCACACGTTGGGCATGGTGGTTTCAGCGGTCAAAGCTATTGAGTATCAATTAAAATTAAATGAAAATACAGAAAAAAATATCATGATGCAAAGGTTTCTTGAAGCGACAACCAATAATATGAAAGAAAGCATCCTGATTATTGATACGGAAGGAAAAATTATAAAGGCCAACGATCAGCTGAAGAAGCTTCTTTGCCTTGATCAGTTACACCTAGAAGGGAAAAAGATTAACGAAATTATTACAAATAAATCCATTGTCTCCAATAAGCCTGTCTATCTGCAAAACCAAGAACTCCATTTAAAAGTGAAGCCATCAAGAAATACCCATCATGTAATGGTCGATAAAATCCCCATCTATAAAGATAAACATTGGATTGGTTCGATGATCATGCTGAAAGAAATCCAAAAAGTGCGCCAATTTGTCAATCACTTATCTGGAAACCAAGCCAAAATAACGTTTGATGATATTATCGGGCAGCATCCCCATTTCATTCAAAAACTGAATGAAGCCAAACTTGCGGCAGCAACCGACTCCAATGTTTTAATATTAGGGGAAAGCGGAACGGGAAAAGAAATGCTCGCACAAGCAATCCATAATGCAAGCAAGAGAAAAAACAAACCGTTTATTGCCATCAATTGCGGCGGAATTCCTCGCGATCTTCTTGGCAGCGAACTGTTTGGCTATGTGGAAGGTGCTTTTACGGGAGCCAAAAAAGGAGGAAGTGCAGGAAAATTCGAACTTGCTGACGGCGGCACTCTCTTTTTAGATGAAATTGGCGAGATGTCTTTGGAAATGCAGGTCCTTCTTTTACGGGTCATTCAGGAAAAAGAAGTGATGCGGATCGGCGGCCATAAAGTGATACCGGTGGATGTCCGCATTATTGCAGCTACAAATAAAAATCTCCGTGAGGAAGTCCAAAAGGGAAGCTTCAGGGAAGATCTGTTCTTTCGTCTCAATGTCATGCCGATCACCCTGCCGTCTTTGCGGGAAAGAAAAGAGGATATACCGCTTCTTGTCCGTCACTTTATCGGCAGGCTTTGCAAAAAATTAAACAAACCGTTTCCAGAAATCCGACAAGACTTTTTAGAAGCTCTTATTCAGTACGACTGGCCGGGGAATATTCGGGAATTGCAAAATATACTAGAAAGAACGTTAAATCAGAACACAAACCCAATTTTGTCTGGAAAAGATTTGCCGGAAGAAGTGTTTCAAATGTTTCCAGGGCAAAAAAAGGAGGAGATGTTGGTACATAGAGATGAGATCAAAAAACAGTCTATTATCCGGGCATTACGTTTATGTAATGGGAATATTACGAAAGCAGCCAAACATTTAGGAATTTCCAGGAGCACTTTTTATCGACAAATGAAAAAATTTAACATTGCTTATTAACAAAAATTATTGTTTCGTTTTGTATCAAATTGTATCAATATGTGGTAGCAAAGTGTTCCAAAATGGGACACTTTGTTTCTTTTTACCGAAAAATGTTAGCGGAATCTATTATCTCATAAAAATTTAATAGAACTATGAAATTATTTGTGGCAAATCGATCAATTTCATAGCTCTCTCTCATCCGACTGTGTTGGCACATTTTTTGCATCTTAATATAGATGAAAACGTTTTAATTTCTAATGGAGGAGGAGAGCAAGTTGACGATTTCTTTGAATCATCTTACTTGGATGTACGAAACAATGTACAAAATTCGTTATTACGAGGACAAGATGGCAGAAGCTTATGCAGAAGGAAAAAACCCGGTCTTTAATATCGGTGCAGGGCCTGTACCGGGTGAAATGCATTTGGCGACGGGGCAAGAACCGGCTGCTGTTGGTATATGTGTTCATCTAAAGAAAGAAGATACGGTAACGTCTCCACACCGTCCACATCATCATGCGATTGCAAAAGGAGTTAACTTAAACAGAATGACCGCTGAAATCTTTGGTAAAGTGACTGGACTCGGAAAAGGAAAAGGCGGGCATATGCACTTATTTGATCCAGATGTTAAATTTTCATGCGGAGGAATTGTCGGAGCAGGCATTCCACATGCACTTGGGGCAGCGCTCGCCGCAAAGAAAAAAGGAACGGATTGGGTAGCTGTTGCTTTTATTGGGGAAGGAGCGGCCAACCAAGGAGCTTTCCATGAATCTTTAAATATGGCAGCACTGTGGAACTTGCCTCTGATTGTCGTGATTGAAAACAATCAATACGGAATTTCTGTCCCTAAATCCGCATCCACATCCGTTCCATCCAATGATATAAGAGCTGTTGCTTATGGAATGAAAGGATATTATGTGAAAGATAATGATCCTATCGAAATGTACAACGTTTCAAAAGAAGCGGTGGAACGAGCGAGAAAGGGAGAGGGGCCATCGATTATTGAAATTGAAACTTACCGTTATTTAGGACATTTCCAAGGAGATCCAGAAGTTTACAGAGATAAAAACGAAGTTACTTTACTAAGAGAAAAAGACCCAATTGTTCGTATGCGTCAAATCTTAATCAAAGAATACGGAATAGAAGAACAACAGCTGATCGAATTGGAAAATAAGGCAAAGCAGGAAGTGGAAGTCGCTTATCAATTCGCGCGCGAAAGCGATTATCCTGAACCGGAAGATGCTTTAAAAGATCTGTTTGTCTAAATCACTATAGAAAGGAGTTATCAAAATGCAAAAAACAAAGCAGCGCTTATTAACGGGAAATAAAGCGATTGCAGAAGCGATTCGATTAGAAATGGAAAGAGATCCAAACGTGTTTGTCATGGGAGAGGATGTCGGTGTATACGGAGGTATATTTGGGGCAACGGAAGGATTATTTCAAAAGTTCGGTCCTGAAAGGGTGATCGATACACCGATTTCCGAAACGGCTTTTATTGGAGCTGCCATTGGAGCTGCTGCAGAAGGAATGAGGCCGATTGTCGAATTAATGTTCGTTGATTTCTTCGGCGTCTGTATGGACCAAATTTATAACCATATGGCAAAAATTCCGTATATGTCAGGGGGCCGGGTTAAGCTGCCAATAGTGTTAATGACCGCTGTTGGCGGAGGATACAGTGATGCTGCTCAGCATTCTCAAACATTATATGCCACTTTTGCCCACCTGCCGGGAATGAAAGTGGTGGCGCCATCCACACCGTACGATTTGAAAGGAATGATGATTTCTGCCATCCGGGATGATAATCCAGTCGTCTTTATGTTTCATAAGACATTACAAGGACTAGGATGGATGGATCAATTGGACGCATCCGTCGGGCATGTTCCGGAAGAAGCGTACACTGTGCCAATCGGCAAGGCAAAAGTAGTAAGAGAAGGAACAGACATTACGATTGTGGGCATCCAAATGACGACTCATCACGCTTTAGAGGCTGCTAAAAAGCTGGAACAACATGGAATTCAGGCGGAAGTCATCGATTTGCGTTCACTCGTTCCTTTAGACCGCGAAACGATCCTTCAGTCGATTAAAAAGACGCATCGTTTGTTGGTAGTCGATGAAGATTATTTATCATACGGCATGACGGCAGAAATCGCCGCGATCGCAGCCGAAGAAGGTTTGTATGATTTGGATGCACCGGTCAGAAGACTAGCCGTTCCGGATGTGCCAATTCCATACAGCCGTCCGCTTGAACAATTTGTCTTGCCGAATGCCGAAAAAATTTTTAACGAAGCAATGAAACTAGTAAATGAATAAAATCGATTTCCAATACAGGAGGTAGCCATGTTAATCGAAGTGAAATTGCCTCGACTATCCGATACTCATGATGAAAGTTTGATCACCTTCTGGCACGTTTCAGAAGGTGATTCGGTAGAAAAAAACGACACGCTCGTTGAAGTTCAAACAGAGAAAGCCGTTTCGGAAATTGAGGCTCCGGAGTCAGGCGTTGTAAAAGAAATCAGAAAAAAAAGAGGTGAGACTGCGGCCGTTGGGGAAGTATTGGCTGTCATTGAAAAAGTCAATGAAACAGCAGCCTCATCAGAAGAACAACCAAAAGTGGCACAAGAGGCTCTGGTGGAGAGAAAAGCTACTCCGCGTGTAAAAAAATTAGCCAAAGAACTTGGGGTGGATTGGCGCCTTGTCACTCCAACCGGGCCGAACGGTAAAGTCACGGAAGAAGACATACGAAACGCGGCAAAGCAAAGCGAAGACGAAAAACAACCAAACCGGTTTGTAAAAGCAGCACCATCCGTGCGCAAATTTGCAAGAGAACACAATGTGAACCTTGATGAAGTGACACCGACCGGACCGAACGGAAGAATACTAAAAGGCGATGTTGAAGCTGTCATCGCCAAACGAAAATTAGAACAATCAGAAGCGGAAAAAGAAGCAGCAGCCGGCAAGGAAATGAAAAAAGAGACGATCACGCAAAGTCAACGAAGAATTCCGCTTACTGGAATTCGAAAAGTAATTGCCAACGCCATGGTTCATTCGAAATCGGTGATCCCGCATGTGACTCATTTTGATGAGGCCAATGTAACAAAGCTTGTGTCTCATCGCCAAAGGGTAAAACCATTTGCGGATGAAGAGGAAATTAAACTCACCTATTTAGCATACGTGGTCAAAGCGTTAACAGCTGTACTGAAAAAATATCCGATGTTAAATGCTTCATTGGATGATGAACGAGAAGAAATTATTTTAAAGGATGAATATCATATCGGCTTTGCCGCCGACACCGACCGCGGTCTTGTCGTTCCGGTGATTAAACATGCAGACCAAAAGTCGTTATTTCAAATTGCCAAAGAAATTCAAGAGCTTGCGAAAAAAGCAAGAGATGGTTCCATCAAAGCGGATGAAATGGCAGGATCCACGTGTACGATATCGAATATCGGATCAGCGGATGGTTCTTGGTTTACGCCGATTATCCATCATCCAGAGGCATGTATTTTAGGAATTGGCAGAATTGAGAAGAAACCTGTCGTGGTCAATGATTCGATTGAAATCGCCTCGATGATGGCTTTATCACTCAGCTACGACCATCGGTTAATCGACGGGGTTTTAGCACAAAAAGCTTTAAACGAACTGAAAAAATATTTAAGCGAACCGGATTTGTTATTTGTAATATAAAAATCTCCGCATTACAGGATGGTTTGCTTGTGTTATAGGCGAATACAGGCAAAAAGGAGCCCCAGGGAATATCTCTGGGGTTTTTTGGCTTTTCATCTGTTGAAGGACCTTTTCAGATTCTAGGTCCTTACCTCATCTTTTCTCATTTCCTAAACGGGCCAATCAGGATTGAAGTGTTCTATTGGTTTAACATGATTTCCGATAAAAATTGATTTTCGAGAAATACTAATAAAAACAAAAACTGGAGGAAAAGCAGGGATGCCATGGATCGAAGGGCGCATTATTTCCGGTGAATATGACAATGAAATGAACGTTTTTACCATCCAAAAGTTCAAACAGTTTTGGGTTGAATCTGTCCTCCAACCACATCAGCTGCAACATCTGTCCGACTATCTGAAAAATCATGAAAATGAGGAAGAAGGACAGCTACTCATTCTTTACGATCAAATGCCTGTGAAATTGTCACAAGAAGAAATAAAGCAACTCATAGCGGATCTAGATGAAATTCAGTCTCGCTGTAAGGGTTTTTCATAAAAAAGATGCACAAATTTGTCACCGTATCAGAATTACGAAAAATGCATTCAAACTACAGATATCTCGACTGGATATTTGGATGAACGAAATCAATCCCTTGCTAGCGGAATTAAAAATCGATTGATTGAAATAGTTAAAAGCCCCATCGGAACCATTCGATGGGGCTTTCTTACCACACGAAGACACTCCTCTTTTTCGAAACTTTGTACATACTTGAAAAATGAATGGTTTCAAACTTTTATTAATGCGCGTTAGAGAAGCAAGATCATGCTTGGAAACTAATATCTTGATTATATTAGAACAACTATTGTTGAATTTGCAACGATTATTTTTTTAGTAAACGGTTACAAATGGAATTGTTGACATTTATTTTAACATTTCCATCGATATGTTGAAAAATAGGTGGGAAGGGCGTATGTTATATATCGTAAAGAATGTGAAAAAAATCACAAAATAGAATGAAAGAGAAGTGTCGGAGAGATGGAAGCAGTTCAAAAATGTAAAGAGTTGGCTGTAAAAAAACGAGCCATTCTAGATCGTTCCCTTGTTCAATATATGATGCGGGCTGCTTTAGCAGGGGTGTACATCGGATTTGCTCTTGTTCTTTGTTTTCGTGTAGGTGAATTTTTCCGTGAAGCGAATTCTCCTGCTACTTATTTAGTAAGCGGTATTTTTTTCGGAATCGCTTTAGTATTAATTATGTACGGTGGGGCAGAACTATTTACTGGTAATACGATGTATTTTACAATCAGTACCTTGCACAAAGAAACGACAATCAAAGATACGTTGCGGAACTGGCTTGCATGTTATAGCGGTAATTTATTAGGTGCTGTATTTTTCGCTTTTCTTATTTCGCAATCCGGTGTTTTTGATCATATTCCACAAGACCATTTATTATTTCTTGTGGCGGCGAAAAAAATGCACGCAACAACGATGCAGCTCTTTTTTAAAGGAATTCTCTGTAACTGGCTTGTTTGTTTAGCGATTTTTATTCCCATGCAAATGAAAGAGGATATAGCAAAAGTATTTTCGATGATTCTTATTGTTTTTATCTTTTTTGCCTCTGGATACGAACACTCCATTGCCAATTTCGTCCTCTTTTCACTTGCATTAGCAGTCCCGCATCCAGCGACGATCGACTTAGCAGGAGTGGTGCATAACATTATTCCTGTTACAATAGGCAATATTGTCGGCGGTGCCCTATTTATGGGAGCGTTGTATACATACTTGACATCTCAAAAAGAAGGTCACGTTTCAGCAAAACAGCCTGTTGGATACTTGTTTCATAAAGGGAAAATTTTGAATAAATGATGAAATGCCTGCCCATACCCGAGCGTTATTGAAATTTTTTCGGGAGATGGTGTTGATAAGTCATTTTTTTAACATTTTTTCCGATTCATCTCCCTCCCCTAAGTGGAAGAGTAGAAGGGAGATGAATCGGAAGGTTTTTATCCCAAAAAAACTATAATATTTCTATAACAAGAACAATGTAAGGAGGAACCACTATGCTCCGTGGACAAAAGGTGTTTTTCCATGCATCAAAAGCAGATCACAAGCGGCTGTACGCCTGCGACCGTGAGTCAGATCTTGTCTGGAAAGAGTACCTTTGATTAGCGAAGGAACACTCCTTCAGTACGGAAGGTGAATTTCGAAAAGCGAGCTACAAAAGCAAACGAAAGGAAAGTTCCATCTTCATAGTCATTCGATTCAAGCCGTGTGTCATAAGTATATGTTCGTCAGATAATCCTCTCATCAAGCCCTCTAAAAAGGACTTTCCACCGCTCATTATCCCTATAAGAAAAAAATAAGTACTTCAACACGAAATAGGTAAAAGACGGCTTCAACATCCATGAAAATGGAAAAATTGAATTGTCCATCGGTATTCATAATGGGAAACTTGAAAAACTGATGTTGCTTACTATTCCGTTGAAAAGGCTTCCGATGGGTTCATCCGAGTAGGGGAAGGAGCCCTTCTTTTTCAGCGAAGCTTCTTCGATTAATTTGGTAAAAACCCCCACCTCTAAACGGAGTGTAGGTGGGAGAGGTCCATGAATAACCTAAAATCAGATAGGATGTTCTCAAATTAGGGGGTCAATCTGGTAAAAGAGGGGCAGTTTCGCTGGGAATTACACGTTTAATAACAAAATTGGAATTCATGTTCACCGCTTGAAAGTGTGTTTTTTAGTCACTGCATATGGTTTCCAAGACGGGCGGATTTGTTGGCGTACATTTGCATTTTGGCGTACATTTGCGTTTATGAATGGATTATGCGTTTTGCAGCATGTTCGACGTACGGAGCATACTTTCAAGTTATCAATGGCTGTTTGGTTACTATTACCAGTTATTCTGATTCTTGTAATTCTATTGGAGCCCACGTTAACACCTAAGGGATTCCATTTATCAAAAGGAGAAACAAAAACATTGGCTGGACCTACTACACTTGCAATCAAATTGTTATTTGCATCAAATGCTTCCAGAGTAACATTTACAGCGGAAGTATAAAAGAAGCTAACAGAAGCGACTGCGGGCTGAAACGTAATCTCACGAGTGGTACCACCCATCCAAAATGCAATTGTATCAGGAGAAGGCCAATTTCCAACATTCCCTCCCTTGAAAAAAAGCCAACCGGGAAACGATGCCAATGTTACACACAAAGGGATTGGGGGAATTGGAGTTAAACTTTCTCCACCTTCAAACGTAGTAAGACCACATCTATTGTTACAACTACAACACCCATTGTCACAAATGACTTCTACAGGGGTGTTCGGAGGATTTTGCTTCACGGTGACTAGGGAAGAATCCCCTCCTGTAAGAGTAAATTCCATAAAATACCCCTCCTTTTTGATGCATTCCATTTAGCCAAGCTACTACATATTAAACGTTTTTTTACTGAAAGGTGCCTTTTTATCAATAATTAGGCTCGAAAACCTGGGGATGGACATGATGTTCAATTTGAACAACGAATATGCATGGTCTTACGAAACAGAAGTCTTATTCCGATTTTTAGGTTATATTCTCGTTTTTTCTTGGTAAGTAATCTATGATGGTGGTCTACTGGCAGATACAGTAGACCATTTTTTATTTAGTTTTAAATAAGCGTACTTAGGTCCCAAAAATCAAATGTTCAGAACATTGCGGCAGACGTTGTGTTTAATTCATTTTTAGATGGGAAATGGCACAAACCTTTCTCATCTGATTGCCGTATCATATCTTAAAATCTGTTTAATGCCGGGTCGTATAAATAGGCTCCCGCCCAATATACAGTAACCACATCACAATCACATGTATACAATATTACACACCGAGAAAATGAGGAAGAGAGGAAACGTATATGAAATGGCTTTATCTAAACGAGATTGTTGCTCAAATTGGTGGGTCATTGGTGCAAGGAACGGGAAATCCTCTCATTAAAAATGTGGTAACGAAACGCTACAAGGTAGATAATCATACACTGCTCATTGATTTATATACAAAAAGAAAAATCCGCTCCAAGCTGTTTCAAAAATATAAGCCTATTGTCGTTGTAACGGAAAAGCCACAAGACTTTAACCATCTTGGCGATGATGTCATTGTCATAAAAGTAGAAGATGTAGATGAGGCCTATTGGAAGTTTATTGATTATTACCGCAGCCTTTTTGATATCCCCATTATAGGGGTAACAGGAACCTGCGGTAAAACAACAACAAAAGAAATGATTAAACATATTCTTGAAAAACGTTATAAAGTCCAAGCTACTTATAAGAGTTTCAACGGCGGTCATCGAAATCATCGTTATCTTCTTGGAATTGATGAGACAACAGGAGCAGCCGTGATTGAAATGGGCGTAGACTCCCCAGGGGATATCACTTTTTATATAAAATATTTTCGCCCACAGATAAGGATTTTGTTAAACATTGACGTGTATCATCTGGTGGGATGTAAAACTCCGGAACGTTATCTGGAGGCGAAAGCGGAAATCCTGCATGATTTAGATCCGGTGAACGGAACTCTCATCTTAAATGCGGATGATGAGAACATCAAAAAAATTGATGTGAGTAAATTCCGCAACATCATTCTCTATTTCGGCTTCAGCGACGGATGCGACTTTCAAGCAACGGATGTCGCCTATGACCGAGGAGGTATGAGGTTTACGCTCCGTCATCAAAATCAAACCTATCCCGTCTTTGTGCCAGGGTATGGCAAACATAACGTGTATAATGCTCTTGCCGCCATCGCAGCGGTGTGGAGTGCAGGGGTGGATATAAAGGAAGCATGCGAGCGATTGGCGTCGTTCAATCAAGTAATCGAACATTTGGAGTTCCATTCCGGGCTCGGTGGCTGCACCGTCATTGACGATACATGGAATGTAACTCCTCTTTCGATGGCAAACGCTCTTCAAGTAATGAAAGAAGTTGCCGGTTCCAAAACTAAAATCGCTCTTTTAGGATATATGCCCCAGTTAGGGGACGGAGAGTATGCACGGCAAGAGTATGCCAAGATGGGAGAGAAAGTAATCGAAACACAAGTGGATTTTCTCATTGTGGTGGGGGATGAAGCGAAGGAAATCGGAAGAAAAGCCCTAGAACTCGGAATGGATTCAAGTAAAGTTTATTTTTCCAACAGCGGTACGGAAATCTATGAGATCCTTCACCCACTTTTAAACGAGGAAGCGATCGTGCTTCTCAAGATCCCTCACCGTGTCATGGTTCAGGACTCATTTAAAGAACTGAAGGCGAAAATCATCGTTTCATGAATAAAGGGGAGAATGCACATGAAAAGTTTATATCTCCAAGAAATTCTTGCGGCGATAGGCGGTACTGTCATACAAGGATCCGGCAATCCCTTGATAAAAGATGTTACCTATCGACCCAAAAAAATTAAAGACCAAACGATGCTGTTTTACCGTTACAACGATATGAAAATTGACAGGAAATTATTTCAAAAGTACAAATCGGTCGTTGTTGTTACAGACAATCCTGATTATTTCCAAGATATAGGCAAGGATGTCATTATTATTAAAGTACCAAATATAGAGGAAGCCTATTGGAAGTTTGTTAACTATTATCGCCATCTTTTTGACATCCCGATTATCGGCATCACTGGTACCTGTGGCAAGACAACGACCAAAGAAATGGTAAAACATATATTAAGAAAATATTATAAAGTCCAATCCACCTTTCTCAGCAATAATCAAAGATCCCTTAATTTAAAGTATTTGCTCGGTATTGATGATGAGACACAAGCAGCTGTCTTTGAAATGCCTGTTGCTTCCCCAGGTTATTTGGCCAACACCATTCAATATTTCCAACCCCAAATCAGAGTCTTGTTAAACATTGATGTCTACCATTTAAAGGATTGCAAAACACCGGAAGCCTATATGAAGGCGAAAGCCGAAATCATAAACGGATTAGATCCGAAGACAGGGATTATCATCTTAAACGCTGATGACAGTAACATAAAAAAGGTTCTCGATGTTAGCGGATTTCAACGGGTCATCTATTTTGGCTTCAGTGACGGATGCCATTTTCAAGCGAAAAATGTCCGCTACGTGGATGGCGGAATGCAGTTCACTCTTAAGCATCAAGATCAAACTTACGAGGTTTTTGTGCCGGGTTACGGCAAGCCTAATGTATACAACGCCCTTGCCGCTATCGCAGCCGCATCCAGTGCGGGCATGAGTGTGCAGGAATGTTGCGAACGATTGGCATCGTTTGAACAGATGAAAGAACATCTGCAATTCCGTCACGGAGCGGGCGGATGCACCATCATTGACGATACATGGAATGCGGCTCCTCTTTCCATGGCGTCCGCACTTGAAGTACTTCAAGAAACCTCCGGCTCGAAAACGAAGATCGCGATTTTGGGATATATGCCCCAGCTTGGGGAGAGCGAATTTGCAAGGCAACAATACGCGAGGATAGGCGAAAAAGTGGTGGAAACACAGGTTGACTACCTGTTTGTCGTAGGGGATGAAGCCCGGGAAATCGGAAGAAAAGCAATCGAGCTTGGAATGGATCCGGGCAAAGTTCATTTTTCCAACAGCGGAACGGAAATCTATCAAATCCTTAAGCCTTTTTTAAACCAGGACTCTGTCGTGCTTCTTAAAATCCCTCATCGCGTCATGGTTCAGGACTCCTTCCAAAAGTTAAAACGGGCAATAATGCCTTAAATCAAATTTCATGGGATATCAAAAAATGAAATTTTATAAATGAAAGGGATCGGCGATGAAAAAGACAACTCAGTTAAGAAATCTAATCAATTCTAATTCATTGGAATTTATCATGGAGGCTCACAATGGATTGTCGGCGAAAATTGTGGAAGAGGCCGGATTTAAAGGAATTTGGGCGAGTGGACTATCTATTTCCGCTTCCATGGGAGTAAGAGACAACAACGAAGCTTCATGGACACAGGTGCTGGAAGTTTTGGAGTTTATGAGCGATGCTACGTCCATACCGATTTTGCTGGACGGGGATACCGGCTACGGAAACTTCAATAATGCCCGACGTCTTGTAAAAAAATTAGAATCAAGGCAAATTGCCGGTGTCTGTATAGAAGACAAATTATTTCCGAAAACCAATTCTTTTATCAGCGGAGAAGCACAACCGCTTGCGGATATCGAAGAGTTTTGCGGTAAAATCAAAGCGATGAAGGATAGCCAGACTGACGATGACTTTGTTGTCGTTGCGAGAGTGGAAGCCTTTATCGCAGGCTGGGGGCTCAGAGAGGCGCTTCGCCGCGCCGAGGCTTATCGTCAGGCGGGGGCCGACGCGATTTTGATACACAGCAAGAGAAACGATGCTGCTGAGATCGAAGCATTTATGAAAGAATGGGGCAACAGACTTCCAGTCGTGATTGTACCGACAAAGTATTATTCCGTTCCAACGCAGAAGTTTAGAGAATTAGGTGTTAGCCTCGTGATTTGGGCTAATCATAATCTAAGGGCAGCGATCAAGGCGATGCAGGAAACGAGCCGGCAAATTTGTCAAGAACAAAGCCTTGTGAATATAGAGCCTAACGTTGTTTCTGTAGACGAAGTGTTCAGGCTTCAGGGAGTAGATGAATTGAAACAAGCCGAAAAAAGATATCTTCCGGCTTCTGGAAAGAACGTGAATGCCATTATATTGGCGGCGAGCAGAGGCGATATGGATGAGCTTACTGCAGAGATTCCAAAGACTCTGCTTGAGGTTGGAGGAAAATCCCTACTAGCGACGCAAATTGATGAATTTAATAAGGTTGGCATCAAAGATATTTGCGTGGTTAGAGGCTTTGCCAAAGATAAGGTTGCCGCAGCGAATTTTTCGGTTATTGACAATGATTTATTTGCGGAAACGAAAGAACTTTACTCCTTATATCTAGCTAAGGACAAAATTAAAGAGAATACTGTGATCAGCTATGGAGATATTATTTTCAAAAACTACATCCTCAACGATCTTCTGAACGATATGAACGACATTACCCTCATTGTAGACGCTGATGTAGAAACCATCAGTCATGATAAAGACTTCGTATCCACCGACACACCTTATTCTAAGAAACTTTACTCCAGCACTGTCCGGTTTATCAAAATGTCAGGGGACTTGAAAGAAGAAGAAATCCATGGTGAATTTATCGGTCTCTGGAAGGTGACAAAAAACGGTTCTAAAATTGTAAAAAAAGCTTTAGAAGAACTATCAAAAAGAGAAGACTTCAAACAGCTGACAATGGCAGACCTTTTTAATTACATTAGTTCGTTCCACCTTATTGCGGTGAAATATATCAAAGGTTCATGGCTTGATATCGATACCATCCGCGACCTCCAAAAGGCAGGTGATTTATTTGATAAACACTAAAATGTTCGGTGAAGAATTAAAAAAGATGGGCTTTCATTTCTTCAGCGGAGTACCGTGTTCTTTTCTAAAGAACTTAATCAATTATGCGATTAATGATTGCGAATACGTTGCGGCAACCAATGAAGGTGAAGCGGTGGCGATTGCCGCGGGGGCTTATCTGGCAGGCGAGAAGCCGGTCGTTCTCATGCAAAATTCAGGGTTAACCAATGCCGTATCGCCATTGGTTTCCCTGAATTATCCTTTCCGGATTCCTGTGCTCGGATTTGTAAGCTTGCGAGGCGAACCAGGCATTCCTGATGAACCGCAGCATGAGTTGATGGGACGTATCACAACACAAATGCTGGATCTTATGGAGATTAAATGGGAATACTTATCTGCTGACTTTGAGCAGGCAAAAAATCAACTCGTGCGAGCTCATTCATATATCGAAAGGGACCAAACCTTCTTTTTTGTCGTGAAAAAAAATACGTTTGAGAAAGAGCCGTTAAAGGATCAAAAACAACGATCTAACTTAAACGTGTTAAAGGTCGGGAAAACGAAAGATGATCAACTTCCAACCCGAATCGAAGCATTAAAACTGATCAACTCATTAAAGGATGACAAAACCGTTCAGTTGGCTACAACCGGCAAAACAGGACGGGAGCTCTACGAGATTGAAGATGCTCCGAATAATCTATACATGGTGGGTTCCATGGGCTGTGTCAGTTCTCTGGGACTTGGGCTTGCACTGGCCAAAAAAGATAAAGATATCGTCGTTATTGAAGGAGACGGAGCCTTGCTGATGCGCATGGGAAGCCTGGCTACAAATGGATACTACGCTCCAAAAAATATGCTGCATATTCTATTGGATAATAACACACATGATTCGACAGGCGGCCAGAGCACTGTATCACACAACGTAAATTTCGTGGATATTGCGGCAGCTTGCGGCTACTCGAAATCTATTTACGTTCATAACCTTGAAGAATTGGAATCGTGTATCAAAGATTGGAAGAGAGAGAAAAGTCTTACGTTTCTATATATGAAAATAGCTAAAGGATCCAAAGAAGGTCTCGGGCGGCCGAAAATGAAGCCATATGAAGTGAAAGAAAGATTGAAGGTGTTTCTTCATGATTAAAACGGCAGTCATTTTAGCGGCGGGAATGGGAACCAGACTGGGAGAAAGAACGAAAAATCAGCCTAAAGGCTTCTTAATGCTTGATGAAAAGCCAATTGTAGAACAGTCTATTTGCAAATTGCTTGAGATGGGAATCGAAAAGATCGTGATTGGAACAGGCTATTTGGCGGAAGCTTACGAGTGTCTGGCTACGCAATATCCGCAAATTACATGCGTACGTAATGACGAATATGAAAAAACAGGCAGTATGTATACCCTTTACAATTTAAAGGATCGTATTTCTGATGACTTTCTTCTTCTTGAGAGTGACTTAATTTATGAAAAAGAAGCGTTAGATATATTAATCAACAATAAAAGGCCGGATGTTATTTTGGCGAGTGAGTTGACAGGTTCGGATGACGCAGTATTTATCGAGACCGATGAATATCGTTTTTTGCGAAATATGGCAAAAAAAGAAAATGAACTCAACCATATCTATGCGGAGTTAGTAGGCATTACGAAAATCTCCTATCCTACTTTTCAAGCCATGTGCAACTTTGCGGAAGCGAGCTTTGATGATGACCTTAAACTCGATTATGAACACGCTCTTGTCGGCATTTCCAATCAAGTTAATCTATACGTTCACAAGTTGGATGATCTTGCCTGGTGCGAAATTGACAACGAACACCATTTACTTCGCGCACAACGTTATATCTATCCCATGATTAAAGCGAAAGAAAAGAATGTTCCGCCGGTAAAAAGAAATATCTTGCTCAATCCGGGGCCTGCGACAACGACCGATACCGTTAAATACGCGCAAGTAGTCCCTGATATCTGTCCGAGAGAAGAAGAATTCGGCAATGTAATGCAATTTATTTCCGATGAACTCACAAGATTTGTTGCAGACCCCGAGCATTACACCACTGTTTTGTTCGGGGGATCGGGCACCGCAGCCGTTGAAGCAATATTGAGCTCGGTAATTGGTGAGGAGGCTGTGCTTATTGTCAATAATGGCGCGTATGGCAAGAGGATGTGCCAGATTGCGGAGGCATATGGGTTGAATTATATCGAATATCGAAGCAGACCAGACGAACCTTTGGACCTTGCTGCGATAGAAGCGATGATTCAAAACTCTGCACGTAAAATTTCCCATCTGGCCGTCGTCCATAATGAAACAACGACAGGCCTCCTGAATGATATTGAATCCATTGGACGTCTATGCAAAAAATATCAAATCCAAATGATTGTCGATGCCATGAGTTCCTTCGGGGCGATCCCGATTGATATGGAAGCCATGAATATTAGTTATCTTGCCGCGTCTTCCAATAAAAATCTTCAAGGAATGGCCGGTGTTGCATTTGTAGTTGCTAAAAAGGATCATTTAGAAATGACTAAACACCTTCCTCCCCGAAATTTTTATCTTCATCTTTATTCACAGTATAAATATTTTTTAGAAACGAAGCAGATGCGATTCACCCCTCCGGTGCAGACACTTTATGCTCTAAAGCAGGCTATCATTGAGACGCGTCTGGAAGGGATTGAGAAGAGGTATGAGAGATATACCAAATCATGGGAAGTGCTGATCAATGGCATTACTCGCTTGGGTTTAACCCATCTAGTCAAGAAAGAGCATCATTCCCGGATCATTACAGCCATCATGGAACCGAATATCCCTAGCTACGATTTTCAGGAGATGCATAATTATTTTTATCGCCACGGATATACCATTTACCCCGGCAAGCTCGAAGGACAGAATACTTTCAGGGTAGCAAATATCGGGAATATTACCTATAAGGATATGGAATTATTTATAAGTCTGCTTGAACAGTATCTAATAAGCATAGGTTACTGCACGGAAAGGAAGGAGATTAATGGCGATTCCAAAACATAGATTAGCGGCTTCAGTAGCTGTTGTAAATAGTGAGAACAAAATTCTGTTGGTTAAGAACTGGAAAAGAGGGTGGGAATTCCCTGGCGGTTATGTAGAAAACGGCGAATCCATCAAGGCGGCAGCCATCAGGGAAGTCAGGGAAGAGGCAGGCATTGAAGTCCGTTTGACCAAATTTTGTGGAATCATTCAAGATATCAAAAACAGCAGATGTACGGTACTTTTTCTCGGGACGCCGGTAAGCGGTGAATTAGCGGGAGGAGACGATGCTTTAGATGCGGGGTATTTTACCATCGATGAGGCCTTGCAGAAGGTCAAATGGAAAACATATAAAGAAAGAATTATGAAATGTTTGAATGAAGAAGAGCATCCTTTTTTCATCGAATCCTAATTTTAGGGGGGGGGAATGATGCCTGTTTCCTATGTATCTTTGACAACAGAAGAAGCGATCGCTAAATACAAAAAGAATTATGATGACTATGTCAATAATGAATTGGTGAAAGTGGCTCAGTATAGAGAAGCATATAAACATATCAAGGGAAGTCTGGCCGATCAAATCGTAGAACGCGCGATATGGTATATGGAGCATGGCTATACGGTATATGGCCATGGCTTCAACTCATACCATTCCCACGGAGTTGTCGATTGTTCGGGGTTTACGAAATTAGTCTATGGCGACTTTGGTTTTGAATTAACTGGTGTCGCTAAAAAATATGACAATATCGGTACAAGAGTGGAAGGTGTATATACGAAAATCGTCGATGGATATTGGAGCCTCGAAGGGGTGGAAAATCTTCGTCCCGGAGATATATTCACTTGGTGGAAACAGCGGCCCGACGGTACTTTTTACATCGGCCATGTTGGGATTTACATGGGGCAGCTCAATGGAAACCCAGCGGTAATCTGTACAGCAAGTGGAGCTCCTACAGCGATTGGGATTATCACCGGCTTTAAACGCTGGTATGGACAGCATTTCTATAATGCTCAACGAATTCTGCCGGAAGGCTCATGGACACCGGGAAAAGTGATCCCTGGCCATGAAGACAGAGGACCGGTCATTCCAGAGCAGTATGTACTCCCACCGCAAAAGCCTATTGTTATGCCTAATACCCAGAATTCCCAGGAGTAATAAGCCTTTTTGCTCTCCTTAAACATGTGGTGTCAATAGAGGGGGTTAAGCTTTTTTATATAGATCCTTTCACTTCTTCCATCGAGCCTGCTTCTGTTCGCGCTTTTCTGCTCTTCCGTCTTGAATGGGCTTGCAAAGGTCCATCATTGGACCTAAATGCTTTTTATTTATGCCAAATGATTTATTTGGACTTATACACCAATAAATGACGCAGTCATAAGATAAAGTATTGAAAGCTGTAATCTGATCGGAAGTAAAGAGGTGAAACTAGTGCAAACAGAAACCGTTGACTTTGGTTTTATATATAATGCAAAAAAACAGCAGCACATTTTTCCAAAAATGATTAACCACTTCAGCAAATTATCGGAAGAATACAACATAAGAACCGTCTTGTTTACATTACAAAATCTGGATTTGGAGGAGCAGGCCATTAGCGGCACGATCATAGAAGGAGATCAGGTAAGTCAAGGATTTTGCGAATTACCCCCTCTTATTTATAATTTTGCCCTTCATTCGACCGAAGATAAAATTGGAAAAATGAGAAACTTAAGGAAAATGGAAAATATCATGGTCATCAATCCTGTTAATCGTTTTGTTCAGGGCATCATTTTCGAAATGTTAGCCTCTTTAACAGGCTCTGAACAATTTCTCTTGCCCTCAGTAACATTAAATGCCGCAACTTTAACGGAGTATCTTCACAAGTACGATACGCTATTTCTTCTGCCAGAAAAAACGTTCCATCCACCAAAAGCTGTGGTCATCAAAAAGACTCGGAACGACAACTACATGATTTGTATCGGCCAAAACGGACAGATATGCGAAAAGAACGATATCGTTAACTATATCCAAAAGATGACGAACAACAAAAAACATATTCTAATGAAGGGAATCGAATGCTTTCAATGGGAGAACGGCCCCTTGGAAGCCAGAATCTATCTTCAAAAGGATGCAAACGGAGAATGGTCCGTTACAACCATAACGGCCAAGAACGGCATATTTTCAAGAAATGCATTCTGTCCCTCCAAAATAAACGATATACTCTGCAACCTTTATCATAACAAAAATATTGAGGAAACATTAGTCGACGTTTCTTTACGAATAGGAGGATTTTTAGATTTTTACATTCCCTTCATGGGGAGTTGTACACTTGATTATATATTTGATGAGAATGGTTGTCCCTACCTCATATACGTTGCTGGTTTTGAACAAGATCCATACTTGTATCATCACATAGATTCGGAGGCACAATCGAACCTTCTGAATAATGCTTTTCATTATCTGTTATTTCTAATGCATAACCATGTAACGGAAGGGGGGCAACAAAATGAAGTGGATCAAAGTGGAGAGAGAGGACACGGGGGAGATTGAAGATTCAGTAAATACGATATATGTTTCAAAAAATCTGGCAGACAAATTGAAAACTCAGACCAAACTGATATTTGGCCAAAACGAAATCCCCATCACAGTACAAGCTTCATCCTCCATTGATGAATGTACGGGAGATCATTTTCATAATCCAGCTCTGATCCGGCTCTCCCAAAATGTGTTTGACCAGCTTTTGATTCAGAAATCTGTCACGTATCAGATACGCTATACCGACACAACAATTTATATAGGTCCAGTTATTGGTTTTCTGCTTGGTGACCAGCATTATTATTATCACCATCGCAGATTGAAGGAATTAACGGATGCTATGGGGGCTTATGAAAAAGTAGGGGGTCTTTTCATCGCGTTCAGGCACTGCTCCATAAGTTGGCCAGAAAAATGTATTTATGGCCTATACTTCAACTACGAGAACAAAAGGTGGGTATATGGCAAATTGCCTCTGCCGTCAGTCGTTTATCGAAGAGGATTTAATTCCAGGAATAATTTCGTTAACGAATGCAGCGACGTTTCCAGTTGGGAAGTATTTAATGCTGTAAGGTTTGATAAATGGCAGTTGTATACTCAGTTAAAGGAAAATGATCGGCTGAATCCATATTTGCCAGAAACGGCATTATTAAGTGTTGACAGCTTATTAGCATTCCTCCATAAATATTCAAAAGTCATTCTGAAACCTAATAAGCTTTCTAGAGGCAGAGGGATATCGATTATCACATCCAAACCTGACGGGACACTGGAAGTTCATGATTATCGACAGTTTACCAATTTTACGATTCCCGCATCACAATTGGAGGATTATTTGCATGAAGGAAAATATTTGAAACGCGATTATATCATTCAGCCTTTTTTGGATTTAGCGCGAATCGACGGCAGTCCCTGGGATATAAGAGTAGTGATGCAAAAAAACAGATGGAAGCAGTGGGTTTGTAATGGAATAGAGTGCAGACTTGCAGGGACGGGGAAGATGATTACGAACATTTCCAATGGAGGCAGAGCGCTTGAGTTGAGTGAAGCGTTAACATTAGCCTTTGGTTCCGAAGTGGATCCTACTCAAGTGAGAAAAGATATTCTCTCCATTTCGATGGAGTTTTGCAAAATGATGGATAAAACAGGATTCCATTTTGCTGAATTTGGATTGGATCTTGCTCTTGATCAACAAAAACATTACTGGTTTATAGAAGCTAATGTTCGTCCAACCTTTAAAGGATTTAAAACATTAGATGATCGCATCTACCGACGGATATGTTACGAACCTATTCTTTATTCAGCTTCTATTGCCGGTTTTGGCTGGGAGGATAGCGATGAATCCGAAATATAAAATCATTCCGGACCTGCAGGCTCAAGACTGCTTGACGATCCACCCGAACACTGCGAAACAAAAAAATATTTCCGCTTCGAAAAAATGGTTTCTTCGTTTTGGCATCCAAGCGTTAGAAATTAAACTGAAAATATCTTCTAAGTTAAACGAAAACGAAATGAAATTATCGATTGGAATGATTGAGTCCTTAAGGATTCCTCTCAGTGGCCGTTACGAAATCCGGCGAGAGGGAAATGAAATTCTGATCGGGCCTTATATAGGTATTCTGACCGCATCAAAGAAGAGCATTTTGGACGATAGCGTGCAATATTTATCCAACTACTTATACGATTATGACCGCATTGGCGGAGCGATTGTTGCCTTTTCACTGGAAGGCATGGATCCTCTCAAATATACAATAGAAGGATATATGTTTAACCCGGACACGAAAGAATGGGAACCAGGCGTTTATTCGTATCCAGCCGCCGTGTTTAAAACGATTTATCTTAACAAAAGCTGGAGAAATCATTTTCAAACGTTTTTCGGCAATCGGCTATTTAACAGTTATGTATTTAATAAGTGGGAAATGTATAAATGGTTAAGTCAAGCATCTCACTTAAAGCAGTATTTGCCTGAGACGATTCTCTACAAAAAGCCACAGGATCTTGAAGCATTTTTGAACCTTCACCGACAAATTTATGTAAAACCGCTTCATGGCAGCATGGGTGAGAGAATTTTCAAGGTTTCCAAAAGTGAGGAACATGGCCTGAAATTGCAGTATCATCAAGATGGCATCCCTTATGAGATGACCTTTTCCAATCTCTTTAGCCTGGCTGATTTCTTCAAAAGCCAATTCAAGGGGAAAAAGTATATTTTGCAGCAAGCTCTTGACCTGATATCGTTCGAAGGAAAGAAAATCGATTTCCGCATCGTGATGGTAAAAGACCAGGCAGGTGTGTGGAATGATATGTGCATGGTGGCCAAATACGGACAGCAAGGCAGCATTGTGACAAATATTTTGGCGGGCGGCACTGCCGAAGTTGGAGAAATTACGCTGCAGAAAATATTTGGTCTTTCATCTGATGAGGTCTTTAAGTGGCGGAAAGAAATATCGCGTATCGTACATGAAGCCGCACAATGGATTGAACAATGCGGGGTACATTGCGGAAATTTAGGCGTTGATATCGGCATAGACACCCAGAAAAGGATGTGGATCATTGAAATGAACAACCTAAACCCTAGTCCGTTGTTTGCTCTTGATATTAACGATCGTCCGCTGTTTTATCGAATAAAGCTGCTGAATATGCTTTATGCCAAGAGACTTGCTGGGTTTCCGGAGGAGTTGTCATGAAGCGATATATTAAATGGATTTCCGAGAAAAAAGCCAACATGATTTTTCTTCCCGAATCCATCATAGAAGAAAGGGAAGTGATACCTCGGCGGATGATCTTACAAGTTGGCATATGGAAACAGGAAGTCGAAGTGGAGATTCATAGCGGCATACCTGAAAATACGATTGGCTTATCAAGCGCAATAAAACTGCCTTTCCAATTGCCGGAACACCTTCCATATGAAATAGAAATGAAAGGAAGAAAACTGCATCTCGGCCCGGTTATTGCCTTTATGGCCTTCAAGGAAGAACGGGATATCACGCCTGAGTCATTAAATGCGTATAAGGACTACTTAAGCAGCTACTCAGACATACGAGGACTTATTTATATTTGTGCAGCCAATAGAATCCATTCATCCGCCCAAACGGTTGAAGGTTATTACTACGACCCGGCTGCGAAAGAAGATGAAACTCCATGGAAGTATGGTTTTTTTCCGTATCCGGACGTTATCTACCGGAAAATAGATGTAAAAAAGCCAGTGTATGATCAAATTATTTCTAAAATTGAGGAAAATATGTTCAATTCCTATTTATTTAATAAATGGGAATTATGGCAATGGCTCTCCCCATATCCTTATTTGCGCGAACACTTGCCATATACCCAACAGTTGCAAAACGTTCAAAGCTTGGATCATATGTTATCCTTATATGGATCCGTCTATTTAAAACCGATAGAAACAAGCAATGAAAAGGGACTTTTCAAAGTGGATCAAACATGTGGCGGATATCGTTTCGTTGACGAATCTGCGGGGGAAAAATGTTTTCATTCCAAAGAAGAAGCAACGGAATTTCTGAACGGCTTCATAACGCAGGAGGACTATTTTATACAACAGGCAGTTTCGGCCAAGAGCTATGGAGAACACCGCCTTGATTTCCGAGTCATTCTGCAAAAAAATAGTTCCAAACATTGGAACTGTTCGGGCATCATTGCCCGTTTGGGGGACAAAACTGAAATTACCGCCAACTTTGACCGGTCAGGAATCTTTTTAACTGGAAAGGAAGCATTGAGGAAAGTTTTTCAAATGAACGAAAGGGAAGTATTTTTAAAAGAACAGGAAATGATTGATCTTTGCGTCTCAGCTTGCAAAACCCTTGATAAATGTGGAGGGAATTATGCGGATTTGGCCATTGATCTGATCATAGATGAAAACTTAAAAGTGTGGTTAATAGAAATCCATCCGCTGTATGACCACCAATTGCCTCTCTATTCGATCAAAGATAGGGAAATGTATTTAAAAGTAGTGACCGCTCCCTTCGAATATGCGAAATCTCTAGCTGGTTTCAGTTAATAGGGACCACACTCATGCATGCTTGACGGAGAAGCAGAAACATTCATGGTTAAACTGGGGCAGGTTGGCGGCAAAATTTTATACTTCGTTTCATCATGATTCTTTTTTTGCCAAAGACAAAGAGACCCATATCTGCTTTGGGCTTCTTTATCTTTTTTGCCGAGAAGACCCTCACCTCTAAGCGGAGTATAGGTGGGGGATGAATCGGCATTTTTTGCTTTTTAGTAATCGTAATAGTTGAAAAACGTTCTTCTTCAGTCATAAAATATAAATATACCGAACCTATGTTCTGTTAGATTAGGCTTTACTTTCCCGGGAATTGGTTTTGAAGCTACAGGCATTATGATACCTGGGGGCTATGGGGGAAGAAGGCGTTTGTTTAAAAAATTATTGTCAATTTTGTTTTATATATCATACGCTTTACTAAACCGCTGTTTCTGTTTCCAAAAGCCGAAAAGAGGAGGGGAGTCCCGTGTACAAGCATATTGTCAAACGAGGAGAAACCATCTCTTCCATTGCGATGGATTATCGTACCTCCGTGCAAGCGTTGTTAAGTGCCAATCGTTTAACCATCTCTTCTATCCTTGTTCCCGGTCAGGCGATTATTATTCCTCATCTTCCCGCCAAAGGCTCTATTCCATATACAATCCATATTTCTGTCAGCCGCCGGCAGTTAACATTAAAAAATAAGGGAAACATCGTTCGTACGTATCCGATTGGTGTTGGAAAAATGGTGACGGCAACACCTGTTGGCGACTTTGTCATTGTCAATCGCCAGCCGAATCCTGGCGGGCCGTTTGGCGCCATGTGGTTAAGTTTATCGAAAATTCATTATGGCATTCACGGCACAAATAATCCATCTTCCATCGGAAAATATGTATCAAAAGGATGCATCCGAATGCACAACAAAGACGTACTGGAATTAGCTTCGATCGTGCCAAACGGAACAGAGGTTTTCATCCGGCCATAACATCAAGAAATGCCGCAAACAAATTAAATGAGGCATATCGATCACTTATAAAAAATAGAAAGTTCGGATTTATATGGATCCGAACTTTTATCATACAACATAATCACCTGTTGCTTTCGGTTGAATTTATTTATATTCGATGCATTTTTGCATTGTTTACTAAATGAGTAAATCAAATGTTTGTTGCTTATCAAAAATTAGTTGTTAGAAGCTCCCTTGGTCGGTGTTGAATCCATCGTAGTAGACCAGCTTCCCCCGTCTGGCATCCGTACCCAAGATTTATCTGCAATGGAGGAAGAGTAGTGATACTGATCAATGATTGTCCCATCCGGAGATTTTAAAGTTACATCGTCTCCAGAGTTATTGTAATAGGCACTTGTTTCCCATACAAAGTATCCTTTTGCAGGGATGGTCGTTCCATTTGGAATGGTATAAGGAGACGAACCGCCATTGACAATATCGTCAATGATATAGCCAGATAAATCAACGGGAGAATCTGTTGGGTTGTAGATTTCTACAAACTCTTTCGGATAGTTTGTTCCGGATGCAGGTAGAACCTCATTAATCACAAGATCGCTAGAGACTGTCGAACCTTCTTTTGTATATCCAGCAGAAAGAGCATCCGATTCCGTAAAGAAAAACACACGCTTTTCAATCGGGATTTGTTTATAGTCGCTTGGTACAACATACTTTTTTGTGAAGAAATCCCCTACATACTTGTCTTGAGATTGTCCTGAAACACGGTCGCGAAACTCAAAAGGAAGTTCCGGAATAGGATTGGATGGATTCCACATTCCCCGACCGTTCTGTTTTGCTTCAAGATAGGCTTGCTGATACTCTTCGAAATGAAGCATATTTGGCCAGATATAGTAAGTCACGGCATGCCCCTGACGCACCATTTCTTTATTGACATCTAATGAGCCTTTATAGATATGAGCGAGTAAACGGCCATAAGCATCTGTTTCCTCTACATCCGTCTCAATCGTCACACGGGTTCCAGATGGAAGGAGTTGTTGAAGATAGTTTTTTGCTGCTGTTCCCCAAGGTTCTTGAGATTGTCCTTGATAGTTGGTTTCAGGAGTATCGATGGAAAGCATTCTTACCTTGTTTGTCCCTTGGATGGTTTCTTTGAGATAAACCGTATCGCCATCTACTACATGATCAATGGTAGCGGTGTAAGTAGCAGCAGATGAAGTGTGCGGGAAAAGCCCCCAAAACGCACTAAGAGTAGCAATGACAGGTAAAGCTAGAGAAAAAAATCGTTTTTTCACCACAAATCCTCCTTTAATAAAAGATCTACTTTCATTAAACCGTAATATTATTTGAGTATTATGAATTTTATGTTTATATATTGTAAATTTTTGTAATTTTATATTTAAAAATGGCCGAGTATCGGAATGTTCATCTGAAAAGAGGTTTCTATGTTTTAATAAAATTTTAACAAAATTTACATTATATGATGATGTATATAAATTAATGAAGGTTCTGTATCAAATCGGAGGTTGTCAGCAGTTATGTAAAAACCGAAAACACAACAGGTGCAGCTATTACCTTAGACATAAGGTAATAATTGGAAAGTTTTTTTCTTTTATTACGGTAAGTTAATAGTACTTTTAAAAATAGGTAAATATTGGGTTTATCAGCAAATTTTTGAGAAAAGCTATTATATAATGACTTTAGATGGAAAGAAAGGAGTTGAAAGTCTCCTGTAATTAAAATGCCTAGGAGGATGACTTAAAAAAATAATTAGGAGGAATAGAAATGGTATTTAAAACACTTTGGAAACTATCGACTCCTGTACTTGCCCTGATGCTTGTTGCGGCCTGCAACAATGGTCAAGACACGAAAGAAAACATGAATCCTCAAGAAAAGCCAACTAACGCAGAGATAAACACAAAAGAACCTGCTAGTAAGGAAGTGACTCCAGAAGAGAAGCCTACAAATGGTGATACGAATTCAGAAGAGCCTACAGATGGAAAAACAGATTCTGAAGAATCCACTAACAAATGATTTTGGATCTGTCACCATAGAATTAATAAAGCTCGATCAGAACCCTATGATAATATTCCATTTTACCAGTTGTTTTTAACATAACCTTATTTTCTCTATAAAAAATAGGGTCAGGCTTGGATCTGGCTGACTATAGAAAAAAGGAAAATATTACCTACTTACCAGTTTATTATTGATGATCTGCTGTGATCATTCTATTCTTTTACTTCTTTTCGTTGATGGAACGACATTTTTGGTCAACAAAGTCCAACATTCAGTGCAGTAAAGGATTGTATCAACCTTTGTTCATAAAAAATCCTTTTCTTGCAGTGATAAATATCACTGCAAGAAAAGGAAAATGTAGACAACATAAGATGGAGAGGGAGCATGATGGAAAGTTTACTCTATCTAGGTATGTATCTCCCGGGTGCTCTTGCCGTTACGTGGCTGATTACAATCGCCTTTGACCTATTATTTAAATAAAGGTACCAGAAGCAAGGGAAAAAATGGTTTTTTAGAACATGCTCAGGACCGACTAGATAGATTAGAAACGGTAGCTAGGAAGGAGAAAAGGAAATGAATTATGATACCAGCCTTCTTGATGAAAAGGAGAGAAAATTAGCCCGTTATTTGGAAGAGCATACAACAGATGAAGTTTTGAAAGAAGCCCAGGAATACATTCCATCCCTTCGTTCTCATTCAGATATTTTCCGTAAGTTGAGCGAAATGAATATACCACAACCCGTCATAAACACTATCATTTATTACGTTCTTGCCACGAATAACCAACAACTCGTGACTTATCAACTATTGATGCTAGCTGATTTATGCAGAAAGTGTAAAATAAAGAATGCTCAGGCAGCTATTACATTCTGTAAACAGTACTATTCATATCATACTCAAATAAGTCAAGAAGCTTAAAATCAATTTTCCCTTAAAAAAAGGTAAATCGATTCTGTTTGGTGATTTAAGGGTGATGACTTTCCATGAAAAAACGTGATAAAAGGCGAAAAAAGAAACGTGACTTCTTAAAAGATTACTTGAAAAACAGGTTAAAAAATTGGAATCCTAAACCTGTAAAAGCACCTGTATCTAACTATAAAACGTTGGTATAACAGTTGTGGTGCAAAAATCAAAATTAACATCCAAGGCTAGTAAGTCATAACAACTTACAGTGCGTTTATATACATAATCAAACTATATATATTGTAGCTAAAAAGCTAAGAATGCTTCCATTCATATCTTTGCATCAAAACTTTTTTTCCTGTGACACTCTAGGTTTGATATTTATCTCAAAGAGAAGAATAGAGCTAACCTAATAAGAGTGTAAGGAAGTCGATATGACTTCAGAAGAAGTCATGACTCAAATCCAACAACTAGAAAGTAACGGAGAATCATTGCAAAAAAACAAGTAAAACAGAAACATCCAGAAATGATGATAAATGCACTGTATTTTTTCCTGAGTTGGCAGCATTCAGTCGAGGAAAGCGGGGGAAATGAAGTTTCCTAATAAAGAGAATTCAATCTAGTTTGATTGGGTTCTTTTTATTTTAAGACAATGTCCTTTTAGTAATCGCTTATAGAAGAGTTGATTGTAGGGGGAGAGGGAGCAAAGTTGTAATCTAATACCATTTGATTTTTTCATCTTTTTTCAGTGTTCTACGATTTACCCGTTTCGTCCGTTACTCCAATGTAATCAACGGTGATAAAATGGATCTTACGTTCTTTTGGTGAAAGGTCAAGATAACGGAGAATGAGAAGCTTAAAAATTCTAATTTGCACACTAACTTTCTCAATTAGTCATTCCCTATCACCAAGATTGCGTAAGAGCCAATTTTAAAACGTTGTTGACAGTTTTTGAGGAATGATGAAAATTCATTCATAATATGAAAGGAAAATTCCCTAAAATGTATTTTTCTTTACGATGTAAACTTCATTTAAATTTTCTGTAAAATTTACAGAGAAAGGCTTTTTGCATGTTCCGGGAAAAAATAAAATGAAATTGAAGAAGGGAAAATTTTATACTGAATAGGAGGATCATCGTGCGAAAAACAGTATTTACCGTTACCGCAACACTTTTAATTGGTGTCGCATCCACAGCTCTAGCAATGCCTCAATCGCACATTACCAGTACAAAAGAGCAAAAACTAGATGATCAGTTCCAACAGCTTTCCCGTAACACGAAGTGGCAGCAAAAAGAAAAGATTCACCTACAATTTAATGCGTATCACCCGCAAGGAATGACTCGAATCGGAGACCTCTATTATATGTCCTCTGTGGAAATCATCGAAAAACCGGTAAAGTATGACCAGCCTCAAGATGGCTATGATCGTACCCCTGGAAAAGGGATCGGTCACTTGTTTGTCTTTAACAAACAAGGTGAACTGTTGAAAGACATCCAACTGGGTGAAGGTATCATCTATCATCCAGGCGGCATTGCATTCGATGGCAAATCCATCTGGGTTCCTGTGGCAGAATATCGTCCCAACAGCCACTCTATTGTCTACAAAGTAAATTATGAGACCATGAAAGTGGAAGAAGCATTCCGGGTCAATGACCATATCGGCGGAATAGTTCGTGACGCCCAAAGTGGAAAACTTATAGGAGTGAGCTGGGGTTCGCGTAAATTCTATGAGTGGAATGAAAAAGGTCAACAACTGCGTGTAAAAGAAAACTCCAGTCATTTTATCGATTACCAAGATTGTGAAGGTGTGGGCAAAGGCAAAATGATTTGCAGCGGTATTTCTGAACTCCCAAATCCTGCAACTGACTATTCTAAACCTTACGAGTTAGGTGGATTAGCCTTGCTTGATATGAAAAGGCTGAATACGATTCATGAAGTGCCATTAATGGAGTTTTCTCCACAAGGACATGTCATTACTCGTAACCCGGTGTTCCTGGAGAATGCTGGTCAAGAGCTGCGACTTTACGCTGTGCCAGATGACGATGACGCGTCATTGCTAGTGTATGAAACAACCAATCTTAATAATAAACAGTAGGATCTGGTAGAAGTCTGTATTGTAAAATAGAAAAAAGAGCTATTCTTATAAAGCCCTAAATTAATAAAACGATGAAAACAAAAAGGTAAGCGTATATTAGATATTCTAATATGTTGCTTACCTTTATTACATAATTCCCCATAAAGCCATCTTTTAGTTAAATTTTGTACGTAGTCCAGTTAAGTACGTGCTCAAAATATGTTTCAAAGTTTCATCTGTGTCTAGATTTATATTGAATCCTTTCTTTAACTCTAGGGAAGCGAATCCATGTACAATACTGCGAAGGCCGCGCACAGTATGGAGGGCATTTTCGCGATCAAGTCTGTATGGTTCTAAAACACGCAACAAGAGAGCAACAATTTCGTTTCCGGCTGCTTGAATGTCTACGTCCAAAGGATCGGGAGCTCCCATGGTTGCTTCGTAAAGTCCGGGATGTCGCCGAACAAATGAAACATAGGCAACTCCAATGGAATACACAAAGCCTCATCACCGGATTTACCGATAGCCGCTTCTGCCAGTTCTTCCTTTAGTTTGCGAATCGCATAACAAGCTAGTTCCTTTTTCAAACCTGGTAATCCTTGCACAGAGTTATACAACGAAGGTGTGCGGATCTGTAATTTTTTAGCTAAGGAATCGAGGGACACCTGTTCAAACCCTTCTTGATCAGCAAGGTCCGCTGCTGCCTTGAGAACTGACATTTTATCAAGGCCTTGCCTCATTAATTCTCCCTTCTTTCTAGTGATTTTTCTGCATCGTTTATTGCCCTGCTCATTGTCTCGACAGGATTAATTAACATAGGACCGTGTCCCACGTTGTATGTATCCATTGCAAATACGAATGAATCAAAAAAACGACGAAAACCTATTTACAACTAAACAAATTTTCTGTATATTTATAACTAACTAATTAGTTAGTTGCATAAAAGGAGGAAGGATAGTGTCTAAAACCAAAGGGGAAGAGAGTAAGAGAAAGTTGCTTCAAGCGGCAGAAGAGCTTTTTGCGAAAAAGGGGTTTCAAAGTACCAAAATAAGCGAAATCGTTGCAAACGCGGGTTTAACGCAAGCAGCTTTTTATCTTTATTTCAAAAGTAAAGAAGATATCTTTCAACAAATGATTCAGGATTTTGACCAGCAGTTAATTGACCTAAGTGATGCTGGGAAAAAGGCTGTTGAATTTTTTCCAAATGATATAAAAAGTTATGTAACCAACATGTTTATCCAATTGTTTACTGTGCTAGGAAAGAACCCAAATTTGACAAGAATTGCTCTTCAACATGCAACAGAAAGCGATCAAATTCGCAAAAAGATTGTCGAGCAAATAGCAAATAACATGTCCAATAACCAGCGATTCGGAATTGTAAAAGAAGAAATAGACACATGGGTGGCAGCAGAGGCCATTGTTGCTGTTACAGAGCGACTGGTGAATCGGTATTTATTGACAGGAGAAAAAACGGAAAAAGAACTGGGGGAGCAAGTAGCACAGATGTTTTTGAACGGGATCTTAAATCATTCGAAAAGTGGTGATTGAAGTGATATTAGAATGGTTAGATTCTCGACTTCATCTAATCAGTGTTCTATGGTTGTTTCCCATTTTGTTTATGTTTCATGATTTCGAAGAGATTCTTACCGTGGAGAAATGGGTGAAACATAACAAAGAACAAGTTTTTGCGCTTTTACCTAAATCAGCCCGCAAGTATTTCTATAGCAGTTTTCAGATGACAACTGTTCAATTTGCGGGAGATGTATTTTGGATTTTCCTTACCATTACGATAGCAACAGTTCTAGCCGTCGTTTTCTCTTTTTACTATATATTTTTGATGTTATTGGCAATCTTTTTCGCCCATGTATTCACACATGTAGGGCAAGCCCTTTATTTGAAAAAATACACTCCGGGTGTGATCACTTCCATTCTTCTAGTATTCCCTTATTCTTCTTATACCTACTATCGTTTGCTAAAAGAACAAGTGATAAGCGGCACGGATATCTTGTGGAGTAGTATAGGCGCAATCATCATATTGCCGATTCTATTTCTTTTTCTAGTGAATGAAAGAAACAAAGCAACAAACAAGTTTTAGAATGCAAATAGAGGAGGGAGATAATCCCCTCCGTCTTCTTTTCATTTGAATATTTTTGCTTTTTTTAATAGAGAGAAAAACCCCCGTTTTTTGTTTTCCAAATCTTCTTCAATCGATTCATCTTCCGCTTTAAGAAAGGTTGTTTCATTTCTTAGGACCATATCCTGTGTTTCGGAAGATGTTTTTGCCGGTTCGTCATGAAAGGATAGTTCTGCTGGCGGATTTGGAGTTGTTGCTTGAATTTCTTCGTTAGAGAAATCATTTATTTCTATCTCCAATGTTTCTTGTACATTCTCCGCCATTATGGAAGCAGCGGCACTCTCTGCTGGAGATAAGACGTTTGTTTCGTCCTTTTCATTTAAATGCTTATCTTCTGTTTCTTGATTTTCGGATTTCATCTCTTCGAGAATTTCACGGTCGTCAATGATTTCATTTTCTTCTTCTTGAACAGCTGTGTGATCTTCAGATACGATGGTAACCGTATCGCAATGAGCTTCCTCTTCAGTTTGTTTGGACATAACCGGATGTGCTGCCAATTGCTCAGATACCTCTTCCTCTATATGCTCTGATGTTATTGGTTCTTCCTCTGTTGCAGCCCTCAGTTCGCTAGTTGATTCAGGTATATCGAGGATCTCGATGTCTGAATGATTATCTCGAGTGTTTGTACATAATAGTGTTGGTGTTACTAGATTGGGTGATTTGTCATCATCCTCTCCCGACTGCTTATGTCGAAATGGTTGGCGAGTGTTTTGGAAAGGTTGGGTTTCAATTCGTACATTTTTAATCTGGATGGATTTCTGAGGATATACATTGGACGTTGTTGGATTCATTTGATTTTGCCCTTTCTTTTTAACTGGGGATACAATGATCGGTTGCGTTGTTTCATCAATGAACTCCTGTAATTTTAGAAAGCTATTGACAGGTGGTATTGTGTTTTCTGTATTTTTTTTTATAACGGGACTTTTTGGCGAAGGAGTTATTTCTTTTGGTTTCTCTTCTACATGAGGAGTTTCTTGTTGAGTCGTTAACAGTTGTACTAATTGTGACAACATTTGTTTCATTTCGTTCATTTCCGGGTTTTGAGAATCTTTGCTTTTCTGTCCCATTCTTTCCGTTAACTCTGACAGCTGCTTTGATATTTTCTCTATCTCTTTCGCAAAATGAGAGGTTTTTTCAAGAAGAGTTTCAATTTCGACATGTTGATGTAAAATATGTTTTTGTAAAACTACCATATCTTTTTGTTTATCCTTGTCTAACTGTGATAACATTTCTTCGATTGCATGAAATTTTTGGGTTAAGATGCGGACTTCTTCTTTTAAATCTTCTGTTTCCTGTTTTTGTGTAAATAAAGCGTCTTTGAACTCTTCAAAGTCTTTTAAAACCTTATCGATGTTTTCTTTCAAAAAATCATAATTTTTTTCCATAGTCTTGATCCTTTCTACCCAAGATGTGAATGATTCTAATTTTGATTTAAAAGAAAGATACTCATTCATAAGAGCGCGGTGGGAAGAGAGTTCTCTCTCCAATGACTGTGTTTTTTCCTTCAAGATCTCTTTTTCTTTTTCCAGTTCAGCTTGCCTTTGTTTATAGTTAGATAAGTCATTTAATAAGGATTGGATTTTTTCTTCATCTGCTTCCACTTTTTGTTGAAAAACGGCATTTTCATTTCTTAATTCTTTAATCTCATCATGCAATAAGCGATTTTCTTTTTTTGTTTCCTCTAACTCTGTTGATAAGCGGTCAATCTGATGATTTTGAGTGGAAATCGTTTCTTCATAATTATGGCATTTCTCTTTAAGTTGGGCGTTTTCGGTTGTTAACTGGTCCATTCTTTGTTTATAGTTAGATAAGTCACTCAATAAGGATTGGATTTTTTCTTCATTTGCCTCCACTTTTTTCTGAAGAACGAGATTTTCATTTCTTAATTCTTGAATCTCGTCATGCAATAAGCGATTTTCTTTTTTTGTTTCCTCTAACTCTGTGGATAATCGGTCAATTTGATGATTTTGAGTGGAAATCGTTTCTTCATAATCATGGCATTTCTCTTTAAGCTGGGCGTTTTCGGGTGTTAACTGTTCCATTCTTTGTTTATAGTTAGATAAGTCACTCAATAAGGATTGGATTTTTTCTTCATCTGCTTCCACTTTTTGTTGAAAAACAAAATTTTCATTTTTTAATTCTTTAATCTCATCATGCAATAAGTGATTTTCTTTTTTTGTTTCCTCTAACTCTGTTGCTAAGCGGTCCATCTCATGATTTTGAGTGGAAATCGTTTCCTCATAATCATGGCATTTCTCTTTAAGCTGAGCGTTTTCGGTTGTTAACTGTTCGATTTGTTCTTGGAGATGGTTCCATTGTTGATCGGATTGAAACGAAGCAAGCATGGTTTTGTATTTTTCCACTTCTGATTTAAGGTGGATAATTTTTTGTTCCAATTGGATGCTTTTATGCTCTTCGTTCACGACCTCACCACCTTTTTGGCGATTTTCACATAGAAAATGCCCATTTCTTTACAATTGTATGCAAGTTCCTAATAAAGGTTGACATAGAAAACCATTTGCATATGCTGGGAAAATTGGGCATTGATACTGTCACTCATGATGGCAATTTACATAGTATAGAGTAGCCTGAAAAAATAATGAAAGGAAGGTTGCTCGATGGCGATTAACTTAGAGCATTTTGGTCAAGAATTACGTCCAGAGTGTATTCAAGTTTGTAAAGTATACGACTGGACAACGCATGTTGTGTCGCTCGCACGAGATATCACATTTACTTTCCCAGCTGGTTCTCTTACTGGTGTCACCGTTACTCAAGTGAATTGTTTAGTAACTCTTTTAGAATGTGCTGAAGACGGTCCACGCCGTGATATCGAATGTGTGGTAGGAGATGAACCCGTTACACTGCAAGCTGTTACATTAAACAAAACCATTCAAGTTGTTTTAGAAGCGATTGGAACAAATGCAGCTGGCGCAACAGTGACTGTATTAAGCAATCCAGCACTGATCACAGTAAGTGAAGAAGTGATTCTTTGCGCACCAGAAGGCACAACAGTATGTTGCAATTCTACACAAAATGATTTTAACATTTGCCGGACGGGGGCATTTACAGTAACTGGAGATACGATTACTGCTTCTGTTTTTGTAAGAATTTGTCAAAACATTGTCGTCACATTTGAAGTAATTTTGGAAGTTCTTGCGAAGTTTTGCCAACCTCGTCCAGAAATTATTTGCGAGGACGAATGTCCAGTCGATGTATTTCCACCGCAATGTCCAGCTATCTTTCCAACTCTCAACGGATGATTGCATAAAAGAGGAGAGTTCTCAACTCTTCTTCATTTGGAAAAAGAGGGGATTTACTCCTCTTTTTTTCATACATATAACATGAAAGAAGTTTTTATTTTCACAAGGAGGGGGAAGATGAGCGATCTGCTTTTGGACGTGGAAAAAAAAGTTCGCGCACTGGAACGGGACATTCAGGCAGTCAAGCAGACTTTGAACGAAATAAAGAAAGCAAAAGAACAGGGGAAAGGTATTCATCCTATAAGTGTTATTTCCTATTTTACGTATTCGTTATTATTGCCGAAAACGGCAGAGCAGAAGGGAACGGTCGTCGGAAACTTTGTCATTCACAATACCGGTTCGGTTCCACTTGAAAACCCTTTTATATGTCTAAAAGTGATGCCAAAAGAACGTGCCATATTGTCCGCTAAGCTTGGAGGGGATGTCCAATATGATCGCCGTTTGAATCCGTTGGTGATGGAACCATGGCAATATATTGATGAAAATGCGGATAAAATCGTAGAGGAAAAAGGGGAGTTCTGGCTAAAGCCTGTCCACATTTCAAAAATCGAGGCTGGACAGAAATTATCTTTTTCCAATTTCCAGCTAAAGTTTGATATCAGTGAAGAACAAACGACTTATAAAGTGGAAGGGTTTTTTTATTGCAAACAACTTCCAAGTGGGGTTCGGGCTTTGAACAATATTGTTATTCATGTGTAATGAAAATGATTCTATAAAAAATGGAAATGTTCATCGAAAAAATGAGAGGAGAGGAAAGGATGGAGTATGACAAGAGAAGTGAAATGGATTTGCTAAGAATGAGGAGAACTTAATCAATGGACACAACGTTAGTGCATGGAAAATGGCTTGTTTTCCATTAGATAAGGAAGGCTGACTCAATGTCTATTCTGCCTGTTTGAGTCAGCCATTGTTTATTTATGCTTCTCGAACGACAAGAGCATTTAATGCGCGAGTTTCTGCAGTATAAGTAATACCAGCTATAGCTGCAACGTTTATAACGACACGGTAAACCTGTGTTCCGACGCCTGGTACGTCTACCCAAGTAAGGTTTGGATATTCAGTAACCGTAGCAGCACCAGTTATTTGAGTGTCTACATCGAGCTGAGCCAAATCCACGAATGCTCCTCCATTTGTAGACCGCTGGAGAACATAAGTAACACCTGTTACGTCAGTTGTTACTCCTGCGTTAGCGGATGTAATTGCTAATTCAACCATGGAATCTAATTTTACCTCATCTCCGCTAAGCGTAGTGATTGGCTCAAGAGTAAGCACTACATTTGGATTAGTGGCAGCTGTGAGCGTTTGAGGGGTTGCTGATTGAGTAAAAAACAATTGCGGAAATAAGCCTCCATTACATAAGCAAGCCATAGTATATATCATCCTTTCAAATTTTTTGTTTTCGTACTACTGTATTAAATGACAAACGTAGAGAAAATGTTTCGGATGAACAACCATTCTTTCGCCCATTTTGAATTTTATAGTTGTAAATGGGAGAGTATCTAGAAATGATCGTTATGATGTTAGTTTAAAAACTGGGCACACCAAAAGAGACGTGATCATAAAACAAATGACATGGAGGGAGTGGCCAATGTAAGGAAAATAATTTGATAAAGAAAACAAGGGGGCAAGAGCGAGTGTATTCGAGTATATCGAGGTTTTTGCCACTATAAGCGAGTCCATTCCAATAATCGATATCCATCAATGATGTACGAAAAGATGTATCAGCCATTGACTTCCTTGTAAGAGAATGAAGGTGTCAACCCCTTCATTCTCTTGCAAGGCAAGAGAAGCGCAGTAGAAACATCTCTATTTTTTGTGTCTATTTTCTTAGCATAATACCAAACTTCTATTTCATGACCTCTTTTTGAAATGAAATTGGCAAGCAGGCAATAGATTCACCATTAAGAAACTGTTTGTGTTCATATCATCGTGAAAAGGAAATAGTTATTTTCATGCCTGGATGGGGGAAATTGCTTATGTTTTTATTTCATACCAGAAATTGTATAACTTTCAATAATATATTTTTGGAAGAACATGAAAATAACGATAATCGGAACAACCATAAAAGTCGATCCAGCCATTTGTAAAGCAAAGTTACCGCCATATTGCCCTTTCAATAAGGACAAAGCGACTGATAATGTGTAAAGATTCTCGTCATTTGCGATAATTAATGGCCAAAGGAAGCTGTTCCATCCCGCGATGAATGTTAAAATCCCTTGCACTGCAAGAATCGGTTTGCAAATCGGCAAAACAATCTGCATGAAAACCCGGAATTCACTTGCTCCATCTAACCGAGCTGCTTCCAGTAATTCATCTGGAATCGTTGACATGAACTGTCGGAACAGAAAGATGCCAAACGCCCCGACAAGACCAGGCAAAACAATCCCTACCATTGTATTTGTTAAATGCATTTCGTTCAAAATTAAATACACGGGAATCATTGTTACTTGTCCGGGAATCATCATGGTCGCTAATACTAGATAAAACAATTTTTCTTTTCCTTTAAATTGAAACTTCGCAAATCCATAGCCTGCCATCGCATTTAAAAACAAGCCGATGAAGGAGCAGAGAACAATAATAATCGTGTTTTTGAGGTATAGCGCAAAATTCATATTTTCAAATAAATTAACGAAATTTTCGAATGTAAATTTGTCGGGCCAAAGAGTGGGCGGGATTTGCATTACTTCACTTTCTGTTTTAAAGGCGGATAAAATCATCCAAATAAACGGAATAGAAATTAGCAAACCGCCTATCGCCAATGCAATGCCAGCAGCCCATTGTTGATATCGCTCTCTTTTAGTAAGATACACGGATTGATTAGATTTCATGGTTTCACCTCAATTTCTCCCTCAATAATCCACTTCTTTGTTTTGCAGTTTGAATTGAATGATTGTCACAATAATAATGGCCATAAACAAGATAAACGAACCAGCAGCGGCATAGCCGAATTTGCTGAATTCAAAGCCGTTTTGATAAATAAATAATGCTACAGAAGTGGTGCTATCAAGCGGCCCGCCTTTTGTCATAATAAACGGTTCTTCGAAGAATTGCAGCCAACCAATCATGGTGGTAATGGAGACGAAGAAAATGGCATATCGCAGCAACGGAATAGTTATTTTTGTTAACTGTTTCCATCCGTTAGCTCCATCCAGTTGTGCTGCTTCATAATACTCTTTGGGAATTCCTTGCAGAGCAGCTAAAAAGATAATCATGTTGACGCCAATGGCTCGCCATAATGCTAATATAATTAAAGAAATTTTCGCCATCGTTGGGTCTTGCAGCCATGGAACAGCTGGTAAATGAAGCAGTTTTAATAGGTAGTTAAACAATCCAAATTGAGGGTTGTACAAATAACTCCACACCACGGCAATCGCTACAACATTGGTAATGGAGGGCATGTAAAATACGACGCGGAATACTTTAAAGATGGGCGACTTCCCAAAGTTTATGAGAAGGGCAATACCTAAAGAACAAACAATGACAAATGGAACGCCAAAAACAACATAAAAAAGCGTGTTATAGATGGATTTTATAAAAACCGGATCACTAAAGATGTCTTTATAGTTCTGTAAACCGACAAAATTAATCGTCGACCAATCAGCCAATCCCGCTAAATCAATGTCGGTAAAACTGATGATGAGTGCAATAAAGATTGGTAGTATCGAAAACAATGTCAATAAAATGATAGCTGGTGCAATGAAGAAATACGGTATTTTATTATTAATGAAACTTTTCACGAGCCCCTTCCTCCGTTACGCCCAAAGTAATGAGTTAACTAGCAGGGATTCCTGCTAGTTAACTATATACTAAAGCTATTTACTTAAAATTTCTTCAGCCTTTTTGTTAAATTCATCCATTTCTTTTTGCACATCCGCTCCGCCACGATAAATTTTTTCGAAGCTTTTCAAATACGTTTGCGCAATCTCTTCCCACTGTTTGATCATTGGCATTGGTTGCGAAGCTTCCATTTGTTGGCCGAAAGTTTTATATAATGGGTCTTCTTGTAAAGCTTTATCTTTCCACGCTTCTTTTGCTGCAGGAAGTGAGTTTGTCATTTTCATCCATTTGAGTTGTGTTTCAGGTTTACTCATGAATGCGACGAATTTCAGTGAAGCATCTTTATTCTTTGTGTATTGGAAGACTGACAAGTTAGAACCGCCTAATGCAGAGAGGTTGTTTTCTTTTTTCGGAAGCACAGCTGTTGCCCATTTTCCTTTTAAGTCCGGAGCTTGGTCGTTAATTAATTTAACCATCCAAGGGCCGCTGATGAACATTGGAACGATGCCGCCACGGAAGGCCTGAATGATGTCCATTCCTAAATCTTTTGGTGCCGAGCCATCTTTAAAGAAACCGTTTAAATATTCTACTGCCTCTACAAATTCTTTTTGATTGAATAATGGTTTATTTTGTTCATCGAGTAGTTTGGAGCCATTCTGACGAGCGAACATGAAAGCTAAACTTTGTTCGTTCGTATCAATGCTTATTCCGTATTTATTATCGCCCGGTTTAGCTAACTTTTTCGCCGCATCGCGCAATTCTTCCCATGTTTTTGGCGGTTCATTGTAACCTACTTCTTTTAATAAATCTGTACGATAATAAAGAACTCGAGTATCAATATACCATGGAACGCCTACTACTTTATCTTCGTACTTTGTTGTTTCTATAGAACCTGGATAGAAGTTATTTTCATCAAACTCCGGATATTTTTTGATATATGGTTTTAAATCCAATAATGCCTTAGCTGATGCAAATTCAGGAATCCAAGTTGTTCCCATTTGGATAACGTCAGGCCCTTTTTTTGACGCCACAGCGGTTAATAGTTTATCGTGGGCTTGATCCCAAGGAATCGCTTGAACTTTAACATCAATGTTTGGATTTTCTTTTTCAAAGTCTGTCACGATTTTTGGAAGGGATTTTGCCTCTTCTCCCATGGCCCATACGTTAATGGTTGTTTTATCGTTTTTATCCGATGATGAGCCTGAATCAGATGAACATCCTGCAAGTGTTCCTGAAATAAGGAATGTACTTAGTATAGCGGTGGTCAAGAATTTTTTTCTCATCTACTTATTCCCCCCAGATTCTCTTTTTGCGCGGTAGATAGTTGGAATGCAAGTGCATACAAGCTTGTCCTATTTTTTTATATTAGCGGAGCAAATGAAGCAATTCCCCCCTTTTTTTGAACATATCCTAAAAGATGAACATTGCTCTTTTATAATTTTAAAACATTTACCGACCGTTCACCTCCCACATATACGAAACGTTTCTTAAATAAATGGTGAAACGTTTCACCGATTGATAAAAAATAAAACAACCTTCGCTAGAGATTCTTTTATTGAAACGTTTCGACAGGGTTATTATAAGATAATTTGTAATCGTTTTCAATAGGATTTTTTTTCGCTACTTAATTATTTTGTCGCTCGTGATAAATACTATAAAACTTCAATAAAGATATGAATCTGCCATGATGAGAAAATAAGAAAATATTTCTCTGTTTTGCATAGAAACGTTTCGATAAAAAATTGACTGTATTTATGAAAGCGTTTATAATCCAGTTGTAAAGCTTGTCGAAACGTTTCAATAACCAATCTCGCTAGAGGTTCAATATATGTAAAAAATGCTGTTTAACAACATCTGAACACGGGGGATGGAAAATGACGGAACAAGAACAAAAATTAGCTTCTATTATTCAGAAGATGACATTGGATGAGAAAATTGCTCAATTAGTGCAGTTAGCGGCTCCTTTTTTTGAAGGAGCGACAAATGAAGGGCAGATTACAGGCCCTATGGCAGCGATGAAAGTGAATGAAGAAGCCGTACGCAATAGCGGATCGGTGCTGGGGGCAGCGGGAGCGAAAGAAGTCATTAACATTCAACGTGCTCATTTGAAAAAAAATCGCCTTGGCATTCCATTATTATTTATGGCGGATGTGATTCACGGCTATAAAACGATTTTTCCAGTTCCATTAGCGATTGGTTGTTCGTGGGATTTGGAATTAGCGGAAAAGAGTGCTGAGATTGCGGCTAAAGAGGCTTCGGTGTCAGGAGTGCATGTGACGTTTGCGCCGATGGTTGATTTGGTACGAGATCCGCGTTGGGGAAGGGTGGTCGAATCAACGGGGGAAGATCCTTACTTAAATAGTCAATTTGCACGGGCGTTTGTTCGTGGTTTTCAAGGGACGGATTTGCAGAATGACCATGACCGGGTTGCTTCGTGCGTCAAGCACTTTGCTGCATATGGAGCGCCAGAAGGCGGACGCGACTACAATACGGTCAATATGTCAGAACGGCAGTTGCGTGAGTCGTATTTACCTGCTTATAAAGCTGCAATAGATGAAGGATGCGAAATGGTGATGACAGCGTTCAACACCGTAGACGGCATTCCGGCTACGGGAAATAAATGGCTGATGCGGGATTTGCTTCGAGGTGAATGGGGATTTGACGGTGTTCTTATTTCGGACTGGGGCGCTGTCAAAGAAATGATCCCGCATGGTGTTGCTGCGGATGAAAGGGAAGCAGCTTATAAAGCCATTCAAGCAGGGGTCGATATCGAAATGATGTCGCCATGCTACATTCATCACTTAAAGCGTCTCGTCGAAGAAGGAGCAGTCGATGAAAGATTAATTGATGAAGCCGTGTTCCGCATTTTACGGTTAAAACAAAAATTGGGGCTGTTTGAAAATCCATATCGCGGAGCCGATGAAAAACGTGAGCAAGAGGTCGTTCTTTGTGAAGAACATCGTCGTGTAGCGCGCGAATTAGCGACAAAGTCATGTGTTTTGTTGAAAAATGAAGGAGTGCTTCCGCTTGAGCGAGGCAAAAAAATCGCATTGATTGGGCCATTTGCCCAAAGCGGCGATATTTTAGGTCCGTGGTCATGCCTTGGTTCCAAAGACCAAGCAATTCCATTATATGACGGATTAAAAATGAAAGTCGATTCATCTCTCCTTTTTGTTTCTAAAGGATGCGATATTGAAACGGGGACAGAGGAACAGTGGAATGAAGCGCTTCATGCTGCACGTGAAGCTGATGTCATCGTGTTAGCGTTAGGTGAGCATTCGGATATGAGCGGAGAAGCGGGTTGTCGGGCAGATATTCGTTTGCCAGAAGTTCAGCTCGAGTTAATTTCCAAACTAAAACAGTTGAATAAACCAATGGTTGCCGTATTGTTTAACGGCCGGCCTCTCGATTTGCATGGAGTTGTTGACAAAGTGGATGCTGTTTTAGAAGCATGGTATCCAGGAACAGAAGGCGGAGCGGCTATTGCGGATTTATTGTTTGGGGATGCAAACCCTTCAGGGAAATTAACGATGTCTTTCCCATATTCGGTCGGGCAAATACCGGTGTATTACAACTGTTTCAATACAGGGCGCCCGAAAGATGCACCGGATGCTCAAGAACGGTACGTATCACAATATTTGGATATCCCAAATGAACCGTTATTTCCATTTGGATTTGGATTGAGCTATACAACGTTTTCATACAGCGAAGCGGCGTTGTCTTCAGATTATATGACTCCGGAACAACCTATTTATATTTCCGTAAATGTGACAAATACAGGGAAAGTTGCTGGCGAAGAAGTGGTACAGCTTTATGTGCGGGATGTCACAGGGGATGTCGTTCGCCCAGTAAAAGAGCTAAAAGGGTTTCAAAAGATCTTATTACAGCCGGGCGAAACAAAAAGAGTAACATTTACATTAACAGAAGAGCAACTTCGCTACTATCATTCAGACTTGCGGTTTACAAGTGATGCTGGGACATTTGTTGCATATGTCGGTCCAAACAGTCGGGATGTGACAGCTCTTATGTTCAAGTTAGTGAAATAAAGAAAGAGTGGGGAATAAAGATGGCAATGATAACGGATTCAACATTTAAAATCGAAGCAGGAGATTTGCGCTTTACCTTTTTGAATAGCGGTGATCTTTGCGAAGCAGCACATAAAACGACGATGATTAATCAAGTGGTAGCTAATCCGATCGATGGATCATTGAACAACCTTTATTTACGGATACACAATTCCACTGGCATAAAAATCTTTCCATTGCTCGGTGTTCGCTCTGAAAGTAGCGTAAGCTTTTCCAATTCCCAAGTTTTTTGGGAAGGGGCTGTGGAGCAAATTCGTTATCACGTTACCTTTAGTCTCACTGAGCAAGGAATTTGGTTTTGGGATGTCATAGTCGATGGTCATGATGCAGAAATAGATATTATTTATGGCCAAGATTTAGGCCTTGCTGATAAAGGTGCAGTTCGGACAAATGAAGCATTTGTATCACAATATATTGATCATAAAGTATTTGAAGATGTGCATAAAGGATTTGTTGTTTGCTCCCGTCAAAACCTGCCTCAACGTGGGGCTTTCCCTTATGTGCAACAAGGGGCTTTAACAAAAGCAATAGGTTACTCAACGGATGGGTTCCAATTTTTTGGGTTGTCTTATAAGGAAACAAACGAGCCTGAAGCGTTAACAAAACAATTCCTTGCTAATGAAGTATATCAATATGAATTCGCTTACATTGCGTTGCAGTCTGAGCGAGTGAAATTAACGGGAACAGCACGATTTGTCTTTTACGGTCTTTTTAAAGAAAATCATCCGATAGCTATTACTTCTTTAGAGTATGAAAAAGATATATTAAATGCTTGGAAACATGTGAATGCACAAAGGAAAGCGGCTGTTCAAGTTTTGGATAAGGTGAAAATTTCTTCTGTTTTCGGAGCACCTCTGAAAACGAAATCAATGACGAAGGAAGAAATTGACCATTTCTTTCCTAATCGCCATCAAGAAGAATGGGATGGAAATACACTACTTTCATTCTTTACGGACACACACGAGCATGTTGTTCTAAAAGAAAAAGAGCTGCTTGTGGAACGGCCGCATGGCCATATTATGATATCCGGGCAAAACATGAAAAAGTCAGAAAATATTATCACCTCGACATCTTACATGTATGGGGTGTTTAACTCACAGCTTGCTGTTGGCAACACATCATTCAATAAAATGCTGACAAATACCCGTAACGCGCTGAACGTAATGAAAACGTCCGGTCAACGCATTTATGTAGAAATGGATGGCGTATATCATTTATTAACCATGCCATCGATGTTTGAAATGGGATTTAACTATGCGCGTTGGTTTTATAAAACGGCAGACGATTTGTTGATTGTTACCAATTATACTGCAGTCGATGCGCCAGAAGTGCATTTGCATGTCCGCTCTGCCAGCGGCAAAGCCTATCGCTACCTTGTTACGAACCAAGTATCGATGAATAACAATGAATACGAAGTGCCGTTCTTGATGGAAAGAAATGGGCAAACCATTTCGTTTTATGCAGATGATGCATCAGATAGTGCTAAAGCATATCCTAATCTGTGCTATCGGTTGCGGGTAACAGGGGCAGATGTCATGTTGGCAGATGAGCGGAAGTTTGCGTCGAACGCCTTGCCGCGGTCTGCTTCCCTCGTTGTCCTTGATTTAAGTGCAACGAATGAATGGACCATAACGATTCAAGGCCTTGTCCACGGCGAAGAGATACCTTTTGTCGAACGAGAGGCGGAGACAGAAATCGAACGTTATCGGGCTTTTTATCAAACGGTGATGAACGGGTTTTCTTTATCGCAAAACGGAGTGGTAACGGACGAACTAAGAAAAGTAAATGCTCTCGCCTGGTGGTATACACATAATATGCTCATTCATTATTTAGTTCCGCATGGACTCGAACAATACAGTGGCGCTGCTTGGGGCACCCGGGACGTATGCCAGGGGCCGACAGAGTATTGGATGGCAACTCACCACTATGATGCAGTGCGCGATATTATAAAAACAGTATATTCTCATCAATATGAAGATGATGGAAACTGGCCGCAATGGTTTATGTTTGATAAGTATTTTACGATTCAACAGGAAGAAAGCCACGGGGACATTATCATTTGGCCGCTGAAAGTGTTGGGGGATTATTTGGCTGCAACGAAAGATTACAGTATTCTGCAAGAACGGGTTCCTTATACCAAGCGAGGCAGTTTCGAATTTACTGAAGAAACGGCTACTATATGGGAACATGCCAAAAAAGCGGTTGCCTACATTAAACAACATTTCTTGCACGGGACGCACCTGTCATCGTATGGGGATGGTGACTGGGATGATACGCTTCAGCCGGCTAATGCACAGTTGAAACAGTACATGATCAGCAGCTGGACAGTTGCTTTGACTTATCAAGTCTTCCGCCAATTGTCGCACGTTTTGGCAGATGTGGATGAACAAGAAGCAGCAAAACTGCAAGCATTGGCTGCAGGGATTGAAGCAGACTTTCACCGCTATATATTATCGTCAGAAGTAATTCCAGGCTTCATCTATATGGAAAAACCAGAAAAAGCAGAGATGATGCTTCACCCAACCGATACAAAAACAGGTGTTCACTACCGCCTGATTCCAATGACCCGAGGAATAATCAGTGAGCTGCTGGCACCAGAACAGGCAGAAGCGCATTATCAAATTATCAAAGAAAAGCTGTATTTTCCAGACGGTGTTCGATTGATGGACCGGCCTGCCAGGTATGCTGGCGGCGTCAGCACCCACTTTAAACGCGCCGAACAAGCAGCGAATTTTGGCCGGGAAATCGGCCTCCAATATGTCCATGCTCATATTCGTTTCGTTGAGGCGATGGCCAAACTCGGGAAAGCTGAGGAAGTATGGAATGGCCTGTCAATCATTAATCCAATACAAATTCAACAAGTTGTACCGAACGCAGAACGCCGACAAAGCAATACGTACTTTAGCAGTTCAGACGGCAAATTTAACACACGATATGAAGCGCAAGAACGGTTTCATCAATTGCGTGAAGGAACGATACCGGTAAAAGGCGGCTGGCGTGTTTATTCAAGCGGCCCCGGAATATACATGAATCAGTTAATTTCTAATTGTTTAGGGATTCGTCAGGCGGCAGGTGATTTAGTAATCGATCCGGTATTGCCGCAAAAATTTGATGGCCTACAGTTTAACTTTCAGTTTATGGGACGTCCTGTTACATTTGTTTATCACCTCCATGGACAAGATGTACACCGTGTTGTCATCAATGGCCGTGTTGTTGCGGCCCAAACTTTGGCGAACCGTTATCGTAAAAGCGGTGTTCGAATTAGCCAACAAGAACTCAAACGTCTTTTGAAAAATGATTCCAATGTCGTTGAGATTTTTATGCAATGATCTTTTGGCGGCCTTCATGGACCGCCACATTTTTCGAAAAAATGGAGGAAAAATATGAAACGGGAATGGTGGCATAAAAGTGTCGTTTATCAAATTTATCCTCGGAGCTTTCAAGATTCGAACGGTGATGGAATTGGTGACTTGCAAGGAATTATTTCACGGCTTGACTATTTACAAGAATTAGGTGTTGATCTTATTTGGCTTTGCCCGGTCTATGCTTCGCCAAATGAGGATAATGGATATGACGTCAGCAATTACTATGACATTCATCCAGAATATGGGACAATGGCTGATATGGAACAGCTGATTGATGAGGCAGCGCAGCGCGGTATCGGCATTATGATGGATATCGTCGCTAATCACACTTCAGATGAGCATCCATGGTTTGTCGCTGCAAGTAAAGATCGAAACAATCCATTTAGACAGTTTTATGTATGGCGTGATGGAACGGACAATGGTGAGCCGAGCGAACTCAAATCTATTTTTGGCGGCAGTGCCTGGGAATACCATGAACAAACTGGCCAATATTATTTACACTTATTCAGTAAAAAACAATCAGATTTAAATTGGCATTATCCTCCAGTTAGACAAGCGATTTATGATGTAATGCGCTTTTGGATTTCTAAGGGAGTCAGAGGGTTTCGCTTTGATGTCATCGATTTAATCGCTAAAGAGGTTGACAACAACGTCATTGCAAACGGTCCTCTTCTTCATGAGTATTTACAAGAAATGTATCGAGAAGTGTTAGATGGTGCAAATGTAGTGACAGTTGGAGAAGCTGGAAGCGCCGATTTGGAACAAGCTGTTTTATATACGGCACCGGAACGACGTGAACTTAATATGATCTTTTCGTTTGAACATCTTGCACTTGATGAAGAGGCGGGAAAGCAGAAATGGGATATGAAGCCATTGGTGTTGGACGATTTGAAACAAGTTTTCTCGAAATGGCAGTATGGTTTAGCAGAACGCGGTTGGAACAGCTTGTTTTGGAACAACCATGACCAGCCGCGCATTGTTTCACGTTGGGGGAACGATACAACATATCGCTATGAGAGTGCGACAATGCTGGTAACACTGCTGCATATGATGAAAGGAACTCCTTATATTTACCAAGGTGAAGAAATAGGGATGACAAACGTTCGTTTTCCTGATCTTTCGTATTACCGGGATATCGAAACATTTCAAATGTATAAGGAACGTAAACAAAAAGGCTACTCTCATGAAGAGATTATGGCATCCATTTACGCAAAAGGCCGCGATAATGCACGTACACCAATGCAGTGGAGCCAAACAGTTCATGCGGGATTTACAACAGGCACGCCATGGATATCGGTTAATCCAAATTATGTAAACATTAACGTAGAAAAAGATCTTCGGGCAGAACGCTCGATTTATCGCTATTATCAACAATTAATCCAATTACGTAAAAAGACAGATATCGTCGCGTATGGCGATTATCAGTTGCTGGAAACAGAGCCGCAAATTTATGCCTATACACGACAATTAGGAAAGGAACGATGGTATATTATCTGCAATTTTACGGATAAAATGGTGGAATGCAAACTATTGAATCAACTGCCAACCGGAGAGATGGTGCTAAGCAATTATCAGAAGTCCTTTTTAAATGGCCGTCTTAGACCATATGAAGCAATAATATGGAAAACTCGTATATAAAGATGGGGAAGTAAACAATGTATAATATATAATGATAAAAAAGGAGAGAGCATTTAATTAGATAGGAGAGAGTTTCATGGTCAGTATTAGAGACATCGCAAAAAAAGCAGGTGTTTCCATATCGACGGTGTCTTACGCATTAAATGGCAGTCCAAAGGTAACGGAAGAAACAAGCGCGAAAATCTTAGCGATTGCCAAAGAATTGAATTATGTTCCAAATGCAGCGGCACGAACACTAAAAAAGAGAGAGACAAAAATTATTGGCGCCTTTTTAACCAATTATAGTGGTGCATTTTATGGACAACTATTACAAGGAATGCTTGAAACGCTGGGGAATAATGGATATGAGCTCATTGTCTGCAGCGGTAAGCAGTCACATCGTTTTCTGCCGGAACGAATGATTGATGGCGCCATCATTTTAGATCAGACGTTTTCAAGTGAAGAATTGCTTAGCTACGCTGATCGTGGACATAAATTAGTCGTTCTAGACCGCGAATTAGATCATCCAAATATTAGTCAAGTGTTGCTTGATAATAAAGCAGGCGCTACATTGGCCATCGATTATTTAATTGAGAAAGGCCATCGCAAAATATATGTTGTTACGGGTCCAAAAGGTTCTTATGATTCCAACCAGCGTTTGAAAGCCGTAAGACAAGTAATAGAGCGGCATCCGCATATTGACTATACAGAAATTGAAGGAGATTTTGATAAACAGGCTGGAGAACGTGCGGCGCAACAAATCATCCAGCAGTATAGCCAACCAGTTGCGGTTTTTTGCTTAAACGACGAAATGGCGATTGGAATGTACAATTATTTGGCCAAGACAGATTATCGGGTTGGCGAACATGTCCACATTATTGGATTTGACAACATTGAATTGGCTCGTTATACCCAACCGCGATTAGCGACAATCGATTATTCGAAGCGGAAGTGGGGGGCCCTAGCTTCTGAACAATTATTGAAATTGATTGCTAATAAACCTGTAGAGCATGAGCGAATTTATGTAACATTGATCGAAGGGGAATCTGTACAATCGATATAAAGTGTCATCTTGCGGGAACATATCAGAGTCGTATTATCCTTCATTTATGCGGTTTTGAAATCCACGATGATAAAAAGACCGTAATCCGAAGGCCCATGTGCATCGCTGTGCCGTTTACAAGGTACGTAACATGCTAAACAGTGTTTAAAAAAACAATTCGAATGGCAGATGATTAAAATCCGCTTCAGACAAGCCCTATCTCACAAAATTCTTGACGCTGCCAATCCATTGACGATTGATTCAATTAGGGAGTTATTCTAAAACAAAATCGCTAATTTGGACATTTTTGTTCAAATTTTGTTTTAGGATTTTAAATCCAATAAAGAAAAGGAGAACTTGAACGCTGAAGGAAACCAGCTCTCCTTTTTTCTGTATAGCAACCAAAATGCTATCTTGTTTCGCTTTTTATACGAAAACGGCCATTCTAATTGATCGTAATAATAAAATAAGTTAAATTTTTCTTCTCACTCCTCATGAGAAGAGTATAAATTCAATTGTTTGATTTTCTATGAAGAAAATGTATAATTTTTGCTACAGAAGGCGTGTTCCCAGTTACGTGTCTTTTTTAAAAGAACACTTTAAGTGGTGGTGAATTCAATGGATAGAATAAGTAATTCGCCAGTGGAAGTAGGGGACTGGGTAAAAGGGAAAACAAAAAATGGAGAATTGATATACGGTTATATTGAAACGGTAAATCCATTACAAGAAACTGTCAAAATAAAGGTGATGAATTGTGATAATGAGCAAATCATTGGAAAAACCGTTGAAACACTAAAACACTGGGTAAAAAAACTACCGATGTCGACCTTTGATAATGAGGAATCGATTAAGGCATTAATTGATTTGGCTTTATTAACTAAGGATGAAAGCTGGTTTATGGAACTGTCCACCAAATTAAAATCGATAAGGCAAGTTGCAAAAGAAAGTGAAATGAAGAATACCACTCAAATAGATAGGGAACATACGGCACAAGAAGCTGAATGATGAAAATACTCATGGTGCGCGCCAAGAGCGGCACGCGTATAAGCGAAGAAGGCTCCTTTCAAAGCTGTTTGAAAGCCATCTATACAGGTTGAAAGAATGGAATGCCGAAAAAACAACTCATATGTTTTTTCGACGATCCATCATTGAAACTCATGTGAATAGAATTTCAGCTGATTGCACAAAAGGGAGTTCACCAATGGGCTCTATAGAGCTTGTTTCAATAACTCTTTATCTGCTAAAGCAGAGAAATCTCGTGTATAATGAAAGTGCTCTTGCATGGGAAATCTTTCTTCATGTAGGATGACATTTTCAATTTGATGAGATTTCTTGTGCAAGAGCTATTTTACGTTCAAGTGTTGTTTATATAGCGCTGTGAGAAATTCGACCAACTTTCCTGCAAATATTTTAAGAAATCAGCTTAACTCGCCTAAATATATCGATAAATCTATATATATATCGATATAATGGTATTTCAGTCATAAAGTGTCTTTTCTCTTTTATGGTTAACAGGTGGTGCTGATCTAGGAGACATTCTCCAAGGTGGATAGTTAGCTGAGAGTGGAAAGCTTGTTCTGTTACATAGTGATGTGGAGAATGGATAACCTTATTGATACATTCGATGCATTGGATTCACATACATTTAAAGTCCGTCACTAAGTCTTGGGGATTAATTCATTTGTTATGAGAGCTATCATCGTGGATAGCTCTTTTACTGTTTCATGAAAGATAGGCAGAAGGGGAATAGGAATTATGATTCGCAGAGCAAGACGCGAGGGTGCAAACGAGTTAAGTCAATTATCTTTCTAAAGCATTTTGGGGATATAGCGATGTTATGGAAGAAAGAGTCTGTTTCCAGTGATGACAATGGAGGCAGACTCTAAATGTTTGTGAGTTTAAAAGCTCGGATATCTTTCTATTTCATCATATTTTTGAGCTAACGCATGAATAGTATCACATAGCCATGCAATCGCTTGTTTGAGTTCATCCGCAGGCAGTGCAGCAAAACTTAAGCGGATATATTGATTCGGCACATGTGTCGGAAAACAGGCGTTTCCTGGCAGAAAAGAAAGCTGCTTCATATGAGCGTGTTCTAAGAGAATATCCGCATGGACATTTTTCGGAAGCTTCACCCAAATGGTATTTCCTCCATTGGATGGGCGGAATGTAAGCAAAGATGAGTGTTGATGTAAGAATTGAACACATTGGTTTGCCCGTTTTCTTAAATCATTGCGCAACTGTTGCAAGAAGATGTGTAATTCTGGTGATTGCAATAATGCTGCAATGATTTTTTGCATTAACAGCGGCGACCCTAAATCGGATATGCTTTTGACCGCAATAAGTTTTTCGAGCAAGCGGCCTTCGGCAACAAGCGCGCCAATTCTGCAAGCAGGTGATAAAAATTTGCTGAAGCCTTTTAAGTAAATTACATGTCCGGATTGATCAAAGCTTTTTATCGGCGGAGGAGGTGGTTCATGAAAATACAGCTCGCTCCAAGGATCGTCTTCTAGAATAAGAAAATGATAGCTCTCTGCAATATCGATCAGTTCCTTCCGCTTTTTCATGCTTAAAGTAGTGCCGGTCGGGTTTTGAAAAGTCGGATTGATGTACAGCAATTTTGGATGATATTGGTCACAAATTTGAAGCAGCATTTTCGTATCAATTCCGTCCTGTTCCACAGGGATCGGAATGATCTGGGCCCCTCTTGCCTTAAAAATATCAATACTCCCTGGATAGGTAGGCGCTTCCATCAAAACGATGTCATTTGGGCCGATAAATGTTTTGGCAACGAGTTCAATTCCTTGTTGCGCACCGCTGACAGCCAAAATATGTTCGGGTGGAATATGCAGGTTCTTGGAGACAAGATAATTGCTGACCGCTTTGCGAAATTCGCTATCCCCATTCGCGCTGCTATATTGGCCTAATACGTACGGATGTTGTTCCATGACTTGCATCGTAACTTTTTTCATCCAGTTGATTGGAAAAATACTTTCATCGATACAGGCGGTCGCCAAGTTATAACGAATATTTCGCAGCGGCTGCGAGATCGATAATGATTGAGCTCGAGGGACATAGTCGGGAATAAGCATTTGCCAATTCGTATTTGTATTATAGATGTTTTGTGGTTGTTTAAGTGATTTTACGAAAACTCCCTTCCCTTGAAAGCTCTCCACATATCCTTTTTGCTGTAATTGTTGGTACGCTTTTTGAACAGTCACCAATGATACGCCCAATTCTTTGGAAAGTTGACGGACAGACGGCAATTTTTCTCCATTTTTTATCATGTTCGAAGAAATGCGATCCATAAAATATTGACATATTTGATCATGAATCGGGAGATGAGAATGTCGTTTAATGGGAATATTCATCACCAACATCCCTTTCACTGTTATAGAAAGAGTTTTACTGTTATACATGCATTGTATCATTCTATAGATAAAAATGACATGAGAAAGGTGATGAATATTTATGGTTTTAGTAGCTTATATAACGATGTGCCTCATCTTCGGAACAACGTTTTTAGCGATTAAAATCGGGCTGGAAGCAGGGTGGATTCCTTATTTTTCGGCAGGTTTTCGCTTTTTTATCGCGGGGCTGCTTGTAGTAATGTATGGCTTTGCAACAAAGCAATTTCAAGTTCCGACGAAGAAACAACTCATTCAATTTCTTATCACGGGGGCGTGTATGACAGGTATAACATTTGGGACGCTGTATTGGGCGGAACAGTATATTCCGTCTAGTTTTGCCGCTTTGTTATCGGCTACGGGGCCGCTTTTTGTAGCGCTGATGCATTCAAGAGTGGAAAAAGTGAAAATAACTAAGGTTCAGTTTGCGGGGCTTGGATTAGGCTTTCTCGGAATCGTTTTTCTGACGTGGCCATCGATTTCTGTACAGTTTGACATATTGTGGTTTATTGCCTGTTTGGTGATGATTATCGGGGAAAGCTTTTATGCGTTTGGCACGATTTACTCAAAAGTCGTATTAAAACAAGGTATATCACCGTTGATGTTAAACGGGTATCAAATGTTATTTGGTGGGCTGTTGCTGTTGCTTGTTTCTTTTATTGTGGAAAAACCAAATATATCCCATGTTAATCCGACAGGGTGGCTTTCGCTGTTATACTTGATTGTCATTGGTTCGATCTTAGGACACGGTTTATACTACTGGCTCATTCAAAAGACCAATCCTTCTTTTCCTTCGACATGGCTTTATGTGTCTCCGTTTATTTCACTAGTGCTTGATATATGGATTCAAAAAGAGACGTTTCATCTGCTTTCCATTATAGGCGGTATCACTATTTTAGCGGGGGTGTATTTGATGAACGGGCAAATAGTTTACCATGCTTTTTTGAAAAGGCAAAAGAGTGTTGCACGCTAAAAGGAGGGCGCATTTTGCACATAACCCTGTCAAGTAGACAATGAAAAAAGAGTATATGAAGCCGCGGTCTTTTTTCGATATTCAATCTTCACAACCTTTTGACAAAAAGTAGGATTTTTTCGACTGCTGTCAAATTAGTTAAGGGAAAGTTACGCTAACTAACGCATGTGCATTCACATTCATGCCATTTATTAAGCGCATCATTGGAATATGTTAAGTAAAGTCATGAAGTAACTGTAACTTTCAGTTTGTGTCGTTGAACTAAGATTTATACCGGTGTGCAATTGTTGTTATCCGTCCTGAACTACAAAATCGGGGGAGGCAAATAGTAATGCGATTAACCGATGAAGAAGTGCAATCCCTTTTACAAGAGATGGAAGGCTGGAAACTGATGGAAGAGCAGTGGATTGCGAAAAAGTACCGCTTTCAAGACTATTTGCAAGGAATTGAATTTGTGCGGCAAATCGCAACCATTTCCGAAGAAACCAATCATCACCCGTTCATCTCCATTGACTATAAGCTTATCACGGTGAAAATTTCATCGTGGCGGGCGAAAGGGCTGACGAAGCTCGATTTTGAACTGGCGAAGAAATATGATGAAGTTTACGAAAAAATGAGATGAGAAATGCAGGGGGAGGAGAAACATGGTCAAACATCAAGTAGCATTTGTCACCGGCGCGGCAAGAGGGATCGGTTATGAAATTGCGAAAAAGTTTGCTGAAAATGGGGCAAAAGTGGTTCTTACCGACCTAAATAAGACAGAAGTGGAGGAAGCGGCGGAATCGCTTCGAAATGCGGGATACGAAGCGGTCGGCTTGAAGTGTGACGTCACCGCTGAAGAAGAAGTGAAAACAGCGCTTCATGAAACGATCGAGCGGTTTGGCCGCATCGATATTTTAGTGAACAATGCCGGTTTGCAATACGTTGCCAATCTGGAGGATTTTCCGACAGAGAAATTTGAACTGCTCATTCGCGTCATGCTGATTGGGCCGTTTATCGCCATCAAGCACGCGTTCCCAGCCATGAAGAAGCAAAAATACGGGCGCATTATTAATATGGCGTCGATTAACGGGCTGGTCGGTTTTGCTGGGAAAGCGGCGTATAACAGTGCCAAGCATGGAGTGATCGGTTTGACGAAAGTAGCAGCACTCGAGGGGGCCCCGTACGGCATTACAGTGAATGCGCTATGTCCAGGATATGTCGATACCGCTCTTGTCCGCAACCAGCTAACCGATTTAGCCGCCACGAGAAATGTGCCGCTTGAAAAAGTACTCGAGGAAGTCATTTATCCGCTCGTGCCACAAAGACGCTTGCTGTCGGTCGAGGAAGTAGCAAACTATGCGATGTTTTTGGCAAGCGAACAGGCGAAAGGAATTACGGGACAGGCGGTTGTCATTGATGGAGGATATACCGCACAATAATAAAAAATGATACGGTTTTTTGTAAGGCTACCTTGAAAATAAGCGGTATAACAAAGATATGAATCTAGTAGTATGGGCAGTACAGCTTATTTTAATGCATCGTTGTGTCAAAAAATTGGCATGAGTGTCTTTGTTCAATTTCTTTTTATACCAAAGAAAAAGGCCGAAATTAAATCGGTCTTTTTTCATTCAGAAGTAAAACCTTTTCTCCAGTCAGACTCTTCATAATGAACCTCTCCCACCTACACTCCGTTAAGAGGTGGGAGACTTCTCGGTAAATATGTTAAATCCACTTTTCATTTTCGTCTATTCCTCTTTCTTCTGACGGGGTACACATTCGTTCACTAACAAGTTTTTCAAGAAGCTCCTTTTCTATTTTTTGTAAATAAAGAGTGTTTTCTTGAAGCTTTTTTAGGTTTACATCAAATAACCAGGAACGAATGGCATAATTATGATGAAACAGAAAGGTATAATCTTCATTTTCATATAACCTTCTAATAGGTTGGCAACTAAGAATCTGTTGAATATGATCATCAATCGCTTCATCAGACGGTTCTGCTTTTTTGCGCAATTTTATTCCTAATGGAGTAGAAATTAAAGTAATTATGGCAACAATAATAATAGCCAGCCAATTAGTGAAAGAAAAAAATCCTGTATAAACAAAGTAATTAAGAAGGAGGGAGGTAAAGAGATATATAGCTCCGACACCTAAATAAATTATTCTAGCAATTGGAATTGGTAATATTGAAGAAATTTGTAACAGTTCATCAAGGATAGATCCATTATTCGGATTTGCATTGTCCACATATTTACGGTCTGATTCACTATATGTCCAACCTTTGTGGAGAACCATAATTGACGTAAGTAAAAAAGCAAAGCCAATTAAGGGTAAAACAACCTTTTCCCAACTCATTTCTAATAATCCTTTCTTAATTCCAATTGATTTTTATCTTCAATCGACTAAAATTTTTTATCCTTAAAACTTTCCGTAAGACTCATCATAATATTTCAACTATGTTCATTCATACTCAACCTACTCTAGTAAAAAGGCTTTTTACTCAAATATAAGCCAAAACAAATTACAGTTATATCAGTAAATTTTCCCATCCTATTCAAATTTGCAGGTAAATACAGCTGTCAAGAACTTGACTTGGTCTATATTTGTCGTAAAACCGTATGGTATGATGAAAATACAGAAGAATAGCGGGCATCGCTAGAAAGGGGAAGATCATGAAGCAGCTGGGCATTTTAGCGAAAATCGAAAATCAAATGGAACGATTTTCACCAGCAGAAAAAAAGATTGCTACGTATATTATGGAACATGCGGAGCTTGTGCCGAATATGACGACAAAAGAATTGTCACGAAACGCCGGGGCAAGCGAGGCGAGCGTCGTGCGCTTTTGCAAAACGATCGGCATCGGCAGCTTTACGGCGCTAAAGCTGGCGCTCGTCCGCGAACTGACGATTGCCGATATGAATATTAACGATTTTTCCATTATCGAAAAGCAAGATGCGCCGTATGATTTGTTCAATAAAGTCACGTATGTCAATAAAGCGGCTATCGAAGCTACGACGACGACCATTGATAAACGCGAATTGGAAAAAGCGGCGGAAGCAATTGTCAACGCGGGAAAAATTTTGTTTTACGGGGTCGGCGGTTCCGCCGCTTCGGCCATGGATGCCTCCTATAAATTTACGAAGCTCGGTTATGTATCGGCGATGTCTCCGGATTTTCACACGATGCTTCCGCTTGTCGCCAATTTAAAAGAAGGGGACGTGTTTGTCGCTGTTTCCACCTCAGGAAGAACAAAAGATGTGCTCGAAATCTCCCGGTTTGCGAAAAAACAACGTGCGACGGTGATCGCCATCACCAAACTCGATCCTTCCTCTCCGTTGTATAAAGAAGCCGATATTAAATTATGCCTCCCCGATGTCGAACAAGACCACCGCATCGGCAGCATGGCATCGAGAATGGCGCAGCTGAACGTGATTGATGCGCTTTATTTAATCACTTTTCATCAAGTGGGCAGCCGCGTAATCGAAAAATTCCATGAAACACGAGAAGAAGTCGTGCGTTTAAGAAGATAGAAAAGGCGAGGATGCAAGCTCGCTTTTTATTTTTTCCTCAGTCATATATTGATATTTTATTTCATAATTATATAATAAAATTAAGAAATAAAATTTCATAACCAAACAAGAAGGTGACGAGATTGCTAGAACATCTTACAACTGAACAGTGCAATGCGAAAACGAAAAACTTGGATGAAATGACAACGAAGGAAATTTTGCAAGTGATGAACGAAGAAGATCAGACTGTCGCTTTGGCGGTCTCCAAACAATTAGACCAAATTGAGAAACTGGTGCAAAAAGTCATCGCATCGTTTCAACGAGGAGGCAGGCTGATTTATATCGGTGCGGGGACGAGCGGCCGCCTTGGCATTTTGGATGCAGTAGAATGTCCGCCGACGTTTGGGACCGATCCAGACATGGTGCAAGGAATTATCGCTGGTGGATTGAAAGCGCTCACAAACGCCGTCGAAGGGGCGGAAGATGATGAGGAGTTGGCGGTCCGCGATTTACAAAAGGTTTCGTTGGCGGACAACGACGTTGTTGTCGGCATTGCCGCGAGCGGTCGCACGCCTTATGTGATCAGCGCACTTCGCTACGCGAAACAAATCGGCGCGACAACGGGAAGCATCGCCTGCAATAAAGGAGCGGAAATCAGCAAATACGCCGACGTCAGCATTGAAGTGGAAACAGGACCGGAAGTGTTGACCGGCTCGACTCGCCTAAAAGCGGGAACAGCGCAAAAAATGGTGCTTAACATGATTTCGACCGCTTCGATGATCGGAATTGGAAAAGTGTATAAAAACTTGATGGTCGATGTCCAGGCAACGAATGGGAAGCTGAAAGAGCGAGCGAAGCGGATTATTATGGAAGCGACAGGCGTGGATGCGAACGCAGCAGCGCGATATTATGAGGCGGCGCACGGAGAGGTAAAGGCGGCGATTGTGATGATTTTGCTGCAATGCAGCTATGAGGAAGCAAAAGAGCGCCTGCAAAAAGCAAACGGTTTTGTGCGCAAAGCACTTCAATAACAAACAAAGGGGAGAGGAAAAAATGAAACGGGAACAACAGATGGCCATGGCAATATTAGAGCGGCTTGGAGGAAAGGAAAATATCACGCGCATAGCCCATTGTATGACAAGGGTGCGCGTATCATTGCGCGATCCGCAAAAAGCGGATATTGCCGCGTTGAAACAGATCGAGGGAGTGATGGGCGTTATTGAGGATGAGACGCTGCAAATCGTCGTCGGTCCGGGAGTGGTCAACAAGGTGGCCGCGGCGTTATGCGAGCTGACGGGGTTGGAGCTTGGTGAAGTCATTGAAGAAGATGTGGCGGAGCGGACAAAAGCCGAAATCAAAGCGCGCAACCAAACGCCGTTGAAGCGGCTGCTGCGGAAAATTGGCAGTATTTTCATTCCATTGATTCCAGGTCTTGTTGCGTCAGGAATCATTAACGGGATTGCCAACTTTGCGAAAAACGCCGGAGTCGATCCGACAGAAACGTGGCTGCAGCTGTTATTGCTGATTGGCGGGGGAATTTTCGCTTCACTCGGCATTTTAGTCGGCTACAATACGGCGAAAGAGTTTGGCGGCACCCCGGTGTTAGGCGCGATTGCCGGTATTTTAGTATTCAACCCGGCGCTTGCCGATGTCAAACTTTTTGGTGAAGCGCTTACTCCAGGACGAGGCGGGTTGTTTGCTGTCCTGTTGGCGGCATGGCTGATGGCGGTTATTGAAAAATATGTGCGCAAATTTGTTCCAAATGCAGTCGATATTATTGTCACTCCGCTGATTACTGTACTTATTGTTTGCTTATTTACGTTGATTGCGGTACAGCCGATTGCAGGCTGGTTGTCTTTAGGTATTACTAGCGGCATTAAAGCAGTGTTGGATATCGGTGGTGCGATTGCCGGCGCGGTGTTGGCAGGTACGTTTTTACCGCTCGTAATGGTTGGATTGCATCACGGGCTGACGCCGATTCATATGGAATTTATTAATAAAATCGGCACGACCCCGATTTTGCCGATTTTGGCGATGGCGGGAGCAGGCCAAGTCGGCGCGGCGATTGCGATTTTTGTAAAAACGAAAAACAAGCGGCTTCGCAACATTATTAAAGGGGCGTTGCCGGTCGGATTTTTAGGAATTGGCGAGCCGTTGTTATACGGGGTCACCTTGCCGTTAGGCCGGCCATTTTTAACCGCCTGCCTCGGTGCGGCAGTTGGCGGGGCGTTTCAAGCGGTCATGAAAACAGCGGCGCTTGGCATCGGTGTGTCCGGTTTATCGCTTATTCCGCTCATTGCCGAAGGAAAATATATCACATATTTTATTGGATTGGTGATTTCCTATACGTTTGGCTTCATTTTTACGTATTTGTTCGGATTTAAAGAAGAAATGGCGGAAAACATTTAAATTCGGGAGGCAATTATGTTTTCCTTTTCGTTCTATTTTTCAGAGCCGTTGGAGCAAATCGAAAAAAAGTTTCAACAGGCAAGCGCGTCCGGATGCACGGAATTATTTACGTCTCTTCACATTCCTGAAGACGATTTGGATAAGTACCATAAAAAGCTTCCTCTGATCGGGGAACTTGCGAAACGCTACGGAGTCGGGGTTGTCGCCGACGTCACCCCGGCTTCGCTCACGAAATTAGGAATAAGCACAGAGCAGCTTTCCGCGCTGCGCGGTTGGGGCATCAGTGGGCTAAGGCTTGATGATGGCTTTTCGATGAAGGAGGCGGCGCATTATTCTCATCAAATCAAAGTGGTACTCAATGCGAGCACACTAACAGATAGAGAATGTGACGAACTGGCCGCGTGCAGCGCCAACTGGGATCATATTGAAGCGTGGCATAATTTTTATCCGCGCCCGGAAACGGGATTATCGAAAGAAACGGTCATTCGAAAAAACCAAACTCTACGCCGGAAAGGAATTCAAACGATTGCCGCGTTCATCCCGGGAAATAAAGAAAAACGAGGTCCGCTCCATCAAGGGCTACCTACGTTAGAAGCACATCGGCATATGGATCCGCTTTGCGCGTACGCGGAATTAGTGCGAGATTGTAACGTAGATAAAGTATTCATTGGTGATATTTCCGTAACGGATGATGCCCTTATGCGAATAAAAGAATTTCAAGATGGTGTCATTCCGCTTCGTTACCTGCCGCTCGTAAAACAACGTGAATTGCTTTCCATGGTCGAAACGGTTCACACGAATCGGCGTGACGCGGCAAGGGATGTCATTCGATCACTTGAATCCCGCTTATCTTTCTTGTGGCCAAAGCATTTATTAGCGCCAACATGTACGATCGAAAGACAAAAAGGCAGTGTGACCATCGATAATATAAAATATGGACGATATGCCGGCGAACTGCAAATCACATTAACTGATCTTCCGGCAGATGATAAAGTCAATGTGATTGGCCGAATTATCGAAGACGATCTTCCTCTCCTTGCGTACGTCGGAGGAGGACAACGGTTTCGCCTTGTACAAGTCATATAAAACGTATGACCACCGAATATAGGTGGTTTTTAAATTTTGAGAAAAAAGAGTTTTTTAGCTATTGCAATAGTAACTGGGATGAGCGGACTTTTTACTTTCTTTTTTCTCCCAATGGCTTATCAAGAAACATTATATTCTTCCTCAAATATATGGTTTGTACCAACACCATCAAAATCGGTTGGTTGTCATATTAAATAAGCTGACACCATATAGGTGCCAGCTTGCAGCCTAGGAATGGCATTTCAAATAGTCATGATACAAAGCTAGTGTTTTGTTCAATCGTCGTGTCGATGGTGTTTATCGCAGTCAAAACAATTAGCGAATGAGTCGTCAGGACACGTTCCAGGGATCGGTTCACATGGGTTAAAGTTTTGATTATCGAGAACTTCGAATTGTCTCATCATTTCATAGTCTTCATGTTCAAGGATGTGGCAGTGCCATGGGTAGATTCCTGTAAATGGCCCAAAACGTGCAATGATGCGGGTAACTTCACCAGGATTGGCACGAACGGTATCTTTCCAACCCATCTCGTATGGCTCTGGTGGTCGTCGTGGCCCGACTTTGAGGTCAGGGCCATTTGGATCGCCAGTAAACGTGGCGCGGTCTAAAATTTGGAAAGTAACAAGGTGCAAGTGAATCGGATGGGTGTCAGGCGTCATATTGTACAGTTCCCAAATCTCTATGGTGCCATTATACGGGGTTTCCGTAATCGGCAACTCATTCCACTCCATGTTATTTAGTAAAAGCTTCGGACGTCCGAATTCATCGGTACTTTCCACTAAGAGGTTTTTCCGGACGATTACAGCATCGTCAGGATCAAGCCGCTCCAAGCAACTTAACGTTGCTGGGATTTCACTTCTGTCAGGTTTGGAGAGCTTTTTCTTGACGCGAAATTCCATGATCTGCTTGAGGTTTGAAGAAGGTGGATCACCGTTAGGAAATGGGGCGGGTGCGTCATTGGTTAAGATGATGCGTTGTCCTTTATGGTTTGAAAAATCGACAATGACATCGACACGTTCTGCCGGAGCAAGTATAATTTCAGAAACAGCCACGGGATGTTCTAAGAGTCCGCCATCCGTGCCTATTTGGAAAAAAACTTGACCAGAGCTCAACCGTATACGGTAAAAGCGGGAATTTGACCCATTAAGGATACGGAACCGGTATTTTCGCGGTTCGACTTCAAGATAGGGCCATACTTTTCCATTGACTAGGATTGTGTTGCCGAAAAACTCTGGAACGACTGATGGATTTGGCAATGTTGGATCTATTGGTGGAGGTGGCTGTGGCGCTGGAGGTGGCTCATGGCCTGGCTGGGTTGGATAGAAGAGTTCACCATTAGGATAGAACGAACGATCTTGGATGACGAGCGGAATTTCAAATTTTCCACTAGGCAGGTTCAATTTTTCTTCTTCTTCATCTCTGAGGATATAGAAGCCCGCAAGGCCTGCATACACGTTCAAACGAGTGATTCCAATGGCGTGGTCATGATACCATAGCGTTGCTGGGCGTTGACAGTTTGGATAATAGTAGACTTCATGTACGAATTTGGGCCCGACATTTTCGAAATTTCGCGTAAACCATGCCTCTGGATGTCCGTCATTTTCCGGCCGAACACGACCTTCATGCAAATGCACAACCGTCCTAACAGATGGTTGGTCTGGTTCTGCCCCATGAACGGTTCGATCCACTGGCAGCAAGTGTTCAAAGGGCAATTTGTTTTTCCACTTGACAAAAATAGGTTGATTCCGCCGTACTTCAAATGTCGGGCCAGGATACATGCCGTTGTAACCCCAAACGGTAGTCGGTGGTAAATCGCGATGTAATTTTTGTTTGACTTGCTTCATCGTTACCTCATAGTATGGGATGCCATCAAGTTTCCCTTTTGGTTTTAAGACAGGCGGAATAGGTAAGGCATCTACAAATTTCTCTAAATACATTAATTTCCCACCTTTAAGTACTCAAAGTATTATACCTATATATATCATACGAGTTTGTTTTAAAAGGGTATGGACAGGTTGATCAGGATAAAAGTGGAATTTTTATATACAAATCGATGGGATATTTGACTGGTTCAAATCATCTGCTTTTTGACTGGGGAATTAGTGGACTGTAGCTTGATGATGGATTTTCTATTGAAGAAGCAGCAACATTTTCTCATCAGATGAAGGTTGTTTTCAATGCAAGCACGATGACGGAGGAAGAAGGAGATGAGATTGCTGCCTGTGACGTCAACTGGAATCATATCGAAGCGTGGCACAATTTTTATCCGCGCCCAGAAACGGCGCTGGCGAAAGACACAGGAGTTGAAAAAAACAACATGTTGAGGCAAAAAGGATTGCGGAAGATTGCCGCGTTGATCGCTGGAAATAAAGAAAAGCGCGGTCCGCTCTATGAAGGGCTTCCGACGCTGGAGGCGCATTGATCCGCTTTGCGCGTATATGGAACTGATGAGGGACTGCGGCGTCGATAAGGTGATTGTCGGCGATGTTGCCGTGACGGATGATGACCTCATGCGGATAAAAGAGTTTCAAGATGGCATCCTTCCGTTTCGTTACCGTCCTCTCATCCTCTATGATTGGCTTTCGCTCTTGGAAACGGTACATACGAATCGGCGTGACCCAGTTAGAGACGTGATTCGTTCCGCCGAATCACGCTTATCGTTGGCGGGAAAGCAGTGGCACAACGTTTTTGGAAGCATATTTTATCGCCTGCGGCCACGGCGCTTGCCACTGGAAGCAGCGTCGCTACCATTCCGGTAAACTTAGAGGCGGCGAAAAAAGTCGGCGTTCCTAAAGAAATACGCGAAACCGTGATTCCTATCGGTGCAACGATACATATGGATGGTTCATGTTTATCTGCTATTTTGAAAATTGCTTTTCTGTTTGGGATTTTTGAGCAAGACTTTTCTGTAATCGGAACGTTTTTAACTGCCATCGGGATTGCAATTCTTTCTGGTACGGTAATGAGCGGTGTGCCCGGCGGTGGATTTATCGGGGAAATGATGATTGTCACTCTCTACGGATTCCCAATCGAAGCGCTTCCGATTTTATCCATGATCGGTGTGATTGTAGATCCGCCTGCGACCATGGTGAATGCTACAGGCGACAATGTCACTTCTATGATGATTACCCGGTTTATCAAAGGAAAACGGTGGATGGAAGAATCAGAAGAGATGTCTAGCACTTCTTCTTCAGTCACTTCATCATTTTTAGTGTAAGAAGAGCATGTTGCTCTCCCTTTTTTAGAAGAAAATTTCCCCATGAAAGTTATAATGAAAGAAAGTAAGAATGATAGAGAAGAGATAGGATGAAAAAGCGGCTTTTTGGATATGGATGTGTGCATTGATGGGCGCGGCGATTTTGTTTGCATGGCAAGATCGCAACGGTTTTTGCATTGGCGATGAATTGTTGCACAAAATCAGGGATTCCTGCACGGTCGAATGGCCGCCAAAACAGCGGAATCCATTATACGGCATTACGGGGCATGTTTTTCATGATCGGCGGATGGATTGGCGCGGTGAGGCTGCTTCGTGAGTTTCATCCGCGCTTGCAACGGTGGCTGGTAATCACGTTTTTGGCGATGCTTATTGTTGTCGCCCCTGCTGTCAGCCAATGGATCAAGGCGGCATATTACGCCTGACACGCCTGACATTCGGGGGAAAAAGCGATTGAATATTTTCCCATGAAGAGCGAATGCACGGTGAAAAATGACGTTGCTCGCTGTCAATTGACGTTTCAAAATTACGGCCGTATTGAAAGGACCGTTCACATTCGATGGGAAGAAGATATATTGCGCCCATCTATCATCTCTTTTGTTGAGGAATTTTCAAAAAGGGAAAAGTGACCGTCAATGTTCAACAGCAGATGCACAAGCAGGAGATAACGGAAGGAACGTTTGCCGCTCCGAAGATTCACCTCCAATGGCTCGACTAGGAGGGCTGTGCTTTTTTCATTTCCATATAAAATGCAGTTAAAAATTTGCGCACGTTAATGCGGCATTTTGTTGCTTTTTCCCCATTCTCCAGCTCTTTCATGCGCTTGCGGATTTCCTCAAAATCAAAAAGACGCGGCGCAAAATGTTCAAAAGTCGGATTCGTATAGTCGGTAAGGCCAAGAGAAGCGAGATGGGTAAATGCCTGCAGCACGAGACGGCGGATGCGCTGTTCGAGCGCGCGCACTTCTTTCGGTATTTCCGCCGCATGGTGTGCTTGCTGTATTAGTTCCGTATATAATTCTTTTAAAGGGGGAAGATCATGAATCGTTTGTCCCCGCATCTCTTTTTCCGCCAACCAGCGCATGATCAGCAATAAATCGGCGCTTCCTGCTTCCCCGGCAATGCCGAGCAACAGGAGAAGCTGCTGGGCCTGCTTCTCGAGATTCGTCTGTTCATTTCGAGACAATGGAGATGTCTTTGGTTTATCCAATACTTCGAGCATTTGCCGAATGGACTGAAGCGACTGCAAAACAGAAATGTGCTCTGCTACGCGTTTTAATACCGATACGACCTCATAGCGGTTGATCGGCTTTTGAATATATGTATCCACCCCATGGAGATAAGCCTGCCCGACCATTTCTTTATTTTCGACTTGCGAGATCATGACGAATTGCCCGGTAAATCCTTCTTCTCTCAATTTTTTGATCGTTTGAATGCCGTCGCGTCCCGGCATTAATAAATCGATCAGCACGACGTCGACGGAAAATAGCTGGTCCGCCGAAACATACAGCCCGTCGTCTGCCTGTCCGACCACTTCGCCAAGCTCGTTTTCGTGAATGATTTTTTCGAGCATTTTCCGCACGACGGCATCATCTTCAATGAGAAAAAAACGAAGCCCCATGGGTTACTTTCCTCCTTTCTTTAACAGTTGATCGGTCGGAATGGTGAGGCGAAACACCGTTTGTCCTGGTTTGCTTTTGACGAGTTCGATATGTCCGGAGAAGCTTTGCACGATGTCCCGTGCATGAGTAAGACCGATGCCTGTCGATGGATTGCCATATGAATCATATTTGGTCGTAAAACCGGGCTGAAAAATCCAAGCTGCATCTTCTTTGGCGATTCCCGTTCCGGTATCGGTAATTTCAATGACAAGGTTACGTTCCTGCAATTGCGCATGCAGATGGATCGCACCGATTGACGGAATTGCCTCTACTGCGTTGGCCACTAAATTGTTAAGAACAGAAAGTAGCGGGTAGACGTGATCGGTGGACAAATCTACTGGGCATGTGTGCGTAAATGTAATCGTTTTTCCTGTCATCTCGGCATATTTTTCGTTCGCACGAATCACCATGCCGCACAGTTCATCAATCGGCAGCCGCTCTTGCAGCGGCTGGCGCCCGATTAATTTGGACAAGCCGGCGAAAACGCGCTGCATATCTTTTTTCACTTCATGAATATGTTCGGCGATATAAAGTGCAGCGTGCGGCTCAACTTTTTTTCCTTCTATTAAAAAGGAATATAGTTCATAGCTTTTGCGGGTAATTTCTTCGATCAACTGCATCGATTTTTGTAAATAAAACGTTTCCTCATACATTCCTGTGTTAACCATAAGCAATCGTTCTAATTCCTGCTTTCGTGCCTCCGCCAGTGACTGAAAATGTTTTGTCACCAACATATTGTACACTCCAATGACACAAAAGCTGCGTAAAATCGCAAACAATACTAATACAACCATCGATTGATCAGTGACGGTAAACGGTTCGCCTAGCAAATAACGGACGAACAATTCACAAGTATTGGAAAAAAAGTCGAGCCCCGCACCAAGCACCCCGGCACGGATTGGCATTTCCATCAAGCGGCGAAAGCGAACTGCGGATACGATTAGTGCAAAGCTAATATAGTAACATGCCGCTGGGGCATGGGTGAAAAAGCTATCGGCAACAGCCGCCTGTCCTGTCAAAAGATCGAGAAGAACGCGGAAAATAACGACGAAACAGCCTGCGCAAATCCCGATCACAAGCGGGGGAAACGCTGTAAAGGAAACGAGCCCGAAAAAAAATACCGCTCCTCCTAATGAGAATCGAAACGGGCTGTCGAATGGATTAATTTTCATTTCACCAAAGAAGGCGGTAGCCATGATTAGGATCGTGATCATTAAAAGCCGTTCATGCATTGTTTTTCCCTTGTTCACACGCTGTTTTCCCCCTTTTTGTTCTATTATATAACAAAAAGGGGAAAATAGAATGTTGTCAAAACAAGTTTTATAGACAGTTTAGCGCTGTCTGTATTCTAGTTTTCGAGAAACAAGGGACAAAGAATAATTGACAGTAAAATACATGAGCGCCACTAAAATGAAAATCGGAATGACATAGTTGACATTTCTCCCGTTAATAATTTGCGCATGGTTCATCAATTCTGGAAGGGAGATCACGATCGCTAACGATGTATCCTTCAGTAATGAAATAAACTGACTGACAATCGGCGGCACCATCCGCCGCAAGGCTTGCGGCAAAATGATATACCATAACGTTTGCACATACGTGAGCCCGGAAGAACGCGCTGCTTCGATTTGCCCCTTGTCAATCGAGTTGAGCCCGCTGCGCACAATTTCCGACAGCATCGCTGATTCAAAGACAACTAGAGCGGCAATGGCGGCATAAAATTTATCCAGCTTCAGCCCTACTTCTGGAAGGGCGAAATACGTAAAGAAAATGATCAAGAGCAATGGGAGATTGCGAATCGTTTCCACCATAACAGCAAAAATTTGCGAAATACCAGGGATTTTTGTATAGCGTATCACACCAATGATAATTCCGAAGATAAAACTAAAAATAATGGATATAAATGCAACTTCTAACGTCACTAAAAACCCTTGCAATAAAAAGGTGAGATGCGCTGGGGCATATGCACCGGCAAAATCCATAGCTGTGTCCCTCCTCGCTTACCGGGTTTTAGCCAAGCGGCGTTCCAAATAGCCGACGCCTAAACTTAACGGTATAGTTAATACAAGGTAAAATAGAGCGACGAAAATATAGACATCAAAGGTGACGAACGTGTCCGACGAAATTAAATCGCCGAAATACATAAGGTCGAGCCCGGCGATCACTCCTAACACAGATGAGTTTTTCACTAGATTGATAAATTGGTTTCCAAGCGGCGGAATGACAATTTTAATCGCCTGCGGCAGGATGATGTAGCGCATCGTCTGCAAGTACGTCAGCCCCGAAGAGCGCGCGGCTTCCATTTGTCCTTTCGGAACGGCTAATATTCCTGAACGGATGACTTCAGCGATAAATGCGGCGGTGTACACCATCAAACCGAGCGTGCCCGCGGTAAACGGATCAAAGCGGATGCCAACGGCGGGCAGACCGACAAAAAAGACAAAGACGATTAAAACAAGCGGAATGTTGCGAATGAATTCGACATAGGCCGCTCCAAGCCAGTTTAACGGACGGATCGGCGCAATCCGAAAAATGGCGATAATGATGCCGATGGCTAAGCTTCCGATGAGGGCAAGAACACTGGCTTTTAATGTGTTGGCAAACCCTTGCATATACATATCCCAATGGTCAAACAAAATCGAATATCGTAACATGGCGGCTTTCACCTCGTTTCGGTCTGAAGATGAAACAGATGAGCGAAACCATACCGCTCATCTGTTTTTCAGTATTATTGTTGCGGTTTTTTTCCGATCCATTTTTCGTAAATTTTGTCGTATTCGCCGTTTTCCTTAATTTCTTTTAAGTATTCGTTAATGACTTGCAATAATTCTTTGTCTCCTTTGCGGACGGCGATGCCGTATGGTTCTTTGCTAAACGTTTCGTCAAGGACGCGGTAGTTTGGATCTTGTTTTGCCATTCCCCAAAGCAGCGCATTGTCCGTCGTGAGGGCATCACCTTGTCCAGCTTTTAAGGCCGTGAATGCTTCGGCGTAGTTTTCAAATTCTAATACATTGACTTCTGGTGCTACTTTGCGAATGTTTTGCGCGGAAGTTGAGCCTTTGGCGGTTAATACGGTCATGCCTTTTTTCAAATCTTTTACGCTGTTAATCTTGCTATCTTTTTTGACGAGCAGCGATTGGCCGGCCATAAAATAGACATCGGAGAAATCCACTTCTTTTTTCCGCTCTTCCGTGATGGTCATCGTCGCGATAATCGCGTCGATTTCGCCATTATTCAGCATTGGGATGCGTGTTTTGGATGTGACTTCTTTTAATTCGATTTTGTTTTCGTCACCGAGAATTTTTTTCGCCAATCCTTTGGCGATATCGATATCAAATCCTTCTACTTTTCCGGTTTCCGGATTTTTGAGTCCAAACAGGTTTAAGTCATATTTGACGCCGACAATCAGTTTGCCGCGTTTTTTAATTTTTTCTAACGTGTTCGTCCCAGCCGACGTTTCTGTCGATTTTGCCTCGTCCCCTTTGTTAGTCGTGGACGATTCGCTGCTGCATCCAGCTAAAGCAGTAATGCTCAATAAAGCGATAAGTGCAAGCGTGATCCACATTTTCCAAACTGTTTTTCTTTTCATGAAAAAACCTCCTTTGTTTTGATTCGAAATATTTTTTTGCTTATTAATGGTTGAGAATGCGGCTCAAAAATACTTTTGCTCGTTCTTCTTTTGGATTGGAGAAAAACTCTTCCGGCGGCGCTTCTTCTAAAATGCGGCCTTGATCCATAAAGACGATGCGGTCAGCTACTTCACGGGCAAATCCCATTTCGTGTGTCACAACAACCATGGTCATGCCTTCTTTTGCCAATTGTTTCATGACGTCGAGCACTTCGCCGATCGTTTCCGGGTCAAGCGCTGACGTTGGCTCGTCAAAGAGCATAATTTTCGGCTTCATCGCCAAGCCTCTGGCGATCGCTACACGCTGCTGTTGGCCACCGGACAGTTCGGAAGGGTAGGCGTTTGCTTTATCAGGAATGCCGACTTTTTCCAAATAATACATCGCTGTTTCTTTCGCTTCTTTCTCTGGAATACGTAGCACTTTCATCGGCGCTAGCGTAATGTTTTGCAATACCGTCATGTGCGGATACAAGTTAAAATGCTGAAACACCATGCCGATGTTGCGCCGCAGTTGGTTAATGTCGACGTGTTTGTCATTGACTTTGACATTATCCACGATTAATTCGCCGCTTGAAATCGTTTCCAAACGATTGATGCAGCGAACTAATGTGCTTTTTCCCGACCCTGATGGCCCGATAATGACGACAACTTCTCCCTGATGAATCGTTAAATTAATGTCTTTTAGCACATGGAAATCGCCGTAATATTTGTTTACTTGGTGAAAATAAATCAATAGACCCCCCTCCTTTTTCATAAATTATTTTTGTTTTCAGAATTTATCGTAAACACAAACTACAGCAATCTACCGAAAACGACGATAATCTTCTGAAAAGAGCGATGTGGGATGTAATAGGTATCGAAATATTGTATAAAATTTATTAACGCCTAAACATTAAAAATATTATAATGATGGTGTGTATGAGTGGATTTGGACATATTTTCGAAAAGGGGAGAAAATGATGAAATACCGGAAGCTTGGACGAACAGGGCTGAAAGTAAGCGAGATTAGTTTAGGCAGTTGGCTTACATACGGCAATTCGATGGAAAAAGAAGCGGCGATTCGTGTCATTGATAAAGCTTATGAGTTGGGAATCAACTCGTTTGACACGGCTAACGTGTACGCCCGCGGGGAAGCAGAAAAAATCGTCGGTGAAGCATTGCGCAAATATCCGCGCGAATCATACGTATTGGCAACGAAAGTGTTTTGGCCGATGGGAGACGGTCCAAACGACCGCGGCTTGTCGCGCAAACATGTGTTTGAACAGCTCCACGCCAGCTTAAAACGTCTGCAATTAGATTACGTCGATATTTATTATTGCCACCGCTATGATAAGGAAACACCGGTAGAGGAAACACTGCGCACCATTGATGATCTTGTGCGTCAAGGCAAAGTACTATATGTCGGCGTCAGCGAATGGACGGCCCAGCAAATTCAAGAAGCTCTAGGCACGGCCGATAAATATTTATTGGACCGCATCGTCGTCAATCAGCCGCAATATAACATGTTTCACCGTTACATTGAGAAAGAAATTATTCCAGTTTGCGAACAAAACGGCATTAGCCAAATCGTCTTCTCGCCGTTGGCGCAGGGCGTACTGACCGGAAAATATAAACGCGGGCAAAAAGCACCAGAAGGAAGCCGGGCAAGCGACCCGAAATCCAATATGTTTATGAACGACTTATTAAAAGAAGAAGTTCTCGTCAAAGTAGAGCAATTAGAAAAAGTAGCAGTTGAACTTGGCATCACCCTTTCCCAATTAGCGCTCGCCTGGGTATTGCGCCAGCCGAACGTCGCCAGCGCCCTCATCGGCGCCAGCCGGCCGGAACAAGTCGAAGAAAACGTCAAAGCCGTGGATGTCCAATTAACGGAAGATGTGCTTGAGAAAATTGAGCAAATTTTGGCATAAACATAGAAAGAGGCAAGCAGGGAGGCTTGCTTCTTTTTTTGGCAAAGGATTTCTCTTGCCTGCGGCGAAAAATACGAAAATAGACAAACGGGGAAGGAGGGATTTGTATGAGCGGCTATGTAGATGAACGTGGAGAAATAGTATTACGTGCCAGCCAGACATTAAACGAGGCGCTGCAACTGTTTGCCCGCTTGGAGATAAGCGAAATTCCGGTCATCGATGAGCGGCAACAACCTATAGGTCGATTAACAGGCAGGATGTTGCTGAAAGCGGTGGCGGACGAACGGGACGGCCGTACGACTTTAGAATCGTTATTGAAGGAGCAGAAAACGGCCGAACATGCGGGGAGAGAGCCGGCGGAGGTTCGGTCGACAAGCCATGCATCCGTCTCAGAGCTGGTTGCCACGGTCGAGCGGCTCGAGCGGGAGCTGCAAGAGACGCAAAGCATGGTGGAAACGATGAAAATGGTTCTTGACTCGGCCTATGAAGGCATTGTCGTCGTGGACGCGCATGGCATTATCAAAGAAATGAATAAAGCCTATTGCCAGTTTCTTGGCATTCGCCGCGAAGACGCTGTTGGGAAGCATGTCACCGAGGTTATCGAAAATACGAGGCTGCATATTTGTTTGGAATCCGGCATACCGGAACGAGGGTTTATCCAAAAAATTTACGGGCAGCCGATGGTCGTTCACCGGATTCCGATCTGGCGCGACGGAAAAGTGATCGGGGCGATTGGAGTCCTCATTTTTCAAGGTGTTTCCGAAGTTTACCAAATTTTTAAGCGCCTGCAAGATTTATCGCGTGAGGCGAGCCGAAAGGAAGAGAAGGAAAAACACGCTGTTCCTATGGAAAAACAAATTTTCGGCTTAGACAGCATCATCGGGCGCAGCCCAGTGATCGCGGAAATCAAACAAATGGTGAGAAGAGCAGCGCGTGTGCCATCCACGGTGCTAATTACCGGGGAAAGCGGAACGGGAAAAGAAGTGCTGGCGAAAGCGATTCACCAATCGAGTCCGTATGCTGACGGCAATTTTGTCAGCGTCAATTGTGCAGCAATCCCTGAATCGCTTCTCGAGGCAGAATTGTTTGGGTATGAAGAAGGGGCGTTTACCGGAGCGAAAAAAGGCGGAAAGCCAGGAAAGTTTCAACTCGCCCATAAAGGGACGTTATTTTTGGATGAAATAGGCGATATGCCGCTATATATGCAAGCGAAAATATTGCGGGTGCTGGAAGAGAAAAAAGTGGAGCGGGTCGGCGGCGTGGCGGAAATGGAGCTCGATGTGCGCATCATTGCCGCTACGAATAAAAATTTAGAGGAAATGGTGCGAAAAGGGCAGTTTCGCGAAGACCTTTTCTACCGCCTCAATATTATTCGCATCCATATTCCTGCCCTGCGGGAGCGAAAAATGGACATCCCTTATTTGCTTGCCTACCATATGGAAAGGATTTGTGAGCAGTTCGGCTTAAGACAAAAGGAATTTACAAAAGAGGCGATGCAAGTGCTCATGGAATATTCATGGCCAGGAAATATTCGTGAGCTTGTCAATGTCGTCGAATGGCTTGTCGGCATGGTCGATGGCCAAAAAATCCAAAAGGAGCATTTGCCTGCCCATATTCTTTCCCCACAGCGATTGGCAAAACATGACGATAATGAGGAAGAAAAGAGAAAGATTGTGGTACAGACGGATACAAGCTGGCGGGAAATAGTGGACGATTATGAGCGGGAAAGAATTAAACAAGCGTTGATTGAGGAAAGGGGAAATAAAGCAGCGGCAGCACGAAAACTTGGCATGCATCGGTCCACTCTTTATGAAAAACTAAAAAAATATAATCTATAAACATGTTGGGATAGTGTACAAATATGTCGGGGATATGTCGGAAAATTGTCGGCGTATCATTGCGGCGATAAAAAAACAGAATATTTAAACTAGTACAAAAACAATAAACTTCCGGCTTGGCATGCCATTTGCATGATTATGATATTGAAAACGTTGCCAATGAGGGGGAGAAACGATGTCACAAGTGTATCAACTTCTTATGCCGAGCCGGATTTTGTATGGACGCGGCGCTTTTAACGAAGTCGGAAAACAGGCGCGTCTGCTTGGGAACAAAGTGCTTATTATCAGCGATCCGGTTATGGAACAGCTTGGCAATGTCGCGCTTTGTGAAGAGCATTTACGGAAAGAAGCGCTTCCATTTGCCAAGTATACTGGGGTAGATACGGAGCCGACCGATATTCATGTAAAAGAAGCGCTTGAAATTTGCCGTACAGAGCAGTGTGACGTCATCGTTGCGATCGGGGGAGGGAGCAGCATTGATACAGCGAAAGCGGTGGCGGTCATGATGACGAATGAAGGAACGATCAGCGACTATGTTGGCGATGTCAAGCTGTTTGCCAATAAACCGCTTCCGCTTATCGCCGTTCCGACGACCGCAGGAACCGGTTCTGAGGTCACGAGAGTCACGGTCATTATTGATACGAAAACGAGCGTCAAAATGATGATTTCCCAGCCGGAATTATTGCCTGCCGTGGCGATTGTCGATCCGCTTCTTACCGTATCATGTCCGCCATCGGTTACCGCGGCAACAGGGGTAGATGCGCTATGTCACGCGATCGAAGCCTACATTTCGCGGCGCGCCCATCCAGTGACCGACGTATTGGCTCTATCAGCGATTGAAGCGATCATGGGGAATTTGCGCCAAGCGTATGAAAACGGCAGTGATATCGATGCGCGCGAGAAGATGGCAATTGGCGCGATGATGGCAGGAGCTGCGTTTTCGAACGCATCGGTGACGCTTGTCCATGGGATGTCACGGCCGATCGGAGCACTCTTTCATGTCCCGCATGGGGTATCGAACGCGATGCTGCTTCCGGGGGTGCTGGAATTTACAAAAGAGAGCGCGATAGAAAGACTTGCAGTGATCGCCCGTCTGATCAAGCCGGAATTAAAGAACGCCTCTGATGAAGAAGCAGCGGACGCGCTTATTTTCGAAGTGAAACAGCTTTGCCGCGATCTACACATTCCAAATATGAAAACATGGGGAATTGAAAAAGAGCAGTTTGATAAGGTCGTTGATAAAATGGCAGCCGATGCGCTAGCGAGCGGCAGTCCGGGAAATAATCCGCGCGTGCCGACTCACGAAGAAATTGTCCAGCTTTATCATGTCTGCTATGACTATCAATTTGATCATAAAGTGATGCGTCACTAAAAAAGGCGAGGGGGGAATTTTATGTTAGGGATGGTTGGGTTATTTGTATCATTAGGTTTATTAATCTTTTTAACGATGCGGGGAATTAACATTATCATCGCTGCGATTATTAGCTCTGTTTTGATAGCGCTTACAGGAGGCTTGAACCTGGAAAAAGCGATGATGGAAAGCTACATGACGGGATTTACCGGCTATTTTGCCAGTTGGTTTCTCATCTTTTTAGCTGGCGCGATTTTTGGAAAAGTGATGGAAGACACCGGTGCAGCCGACTCTATTGCCAATTGGGTAAAAACGAAATTTGGCGCCAAACATGCGGTGTTGGCAGTAGTGGCGGCATGCGCGATTATGACATACGGTGGCGTTAGTTTGTTTGTCGTCGGCTTTTCTGTCTATCCGATCGCCGTGTCGTTGTTTCGTCAGTCGAATACGCCGCATCGCTTCATTCCGGCGGCGATGGTGTTTGGTTCTGTGTCCTTTACAATGACTTCTCCTTATTCGCCAGAAATTCAAAACATTATTCCAACGCAATTTTTCCATACTACGCCGGGCGCGGGAGGGTGGATTGGGATATTGATCGGCATTGTCATTGCTGTTTTAGGATCCGTCTATTTGACGCGCGCGGTGCAAAAAGCAAAAGAAAACGGAGAAACGTTTTCGCTTCCATATAGACATGAAGTAATAGCGAACGGGGCAGCTAATGAAATCGCCTCCACATTGGAAGAAGCAGAAAGCCGCCCGCTTCCACACATTGTGTGCGCATTGCTTCCATTAATTGCTGTCATTATTTCATTGAATATATTGGCGAAGTTTATTTCTTCGACATCGGCGGGGGTCGTTTCGCTTGTTTTTGGAATTGTGTTATGTTGGGCATTAAATGCTAAATTTATCCGCAAGTTTTGGGAGTCAATGGCCGTTGGCGCCCAAGACGCTCTAGTGGCTGCAGCGAATACATGCGCTGTCGTCGGCTTCGGGTCGGTGGCGAAAAACGTTCCGGCGTTTCAGACGGCGGTCGATGCGCTCGTGCACATTCCTGGTCCGGATCTTCTTGGTTTGGCGCTTGGCGTCACGATCATTTGCGGAATGACTGGCTCCGCCTCTGGAGGATTAGGCATTGCGTTGCCGATTTTAGCGCCGATTTATATGGCGAAAGGGCTCGACCCGGGAGCGATGCATCGCGTAGCTACCCTTGCGTCGGGCGGATTGGACTCCCTTCCACATAACGGCTATATCGTTACAACGATTCGTGCCGTTTGTCACGAAACCCATGAACGAACGTATAAACCAATTTTTGTTCTTTCTGTGGTGATACCGTTGATTGGCATGTTCCTTGCAGTGATTCTCTATTCGATTTTCTAAATTATGTCGCAGGAAGGGGTATGAAATACGATGACGTCTATGACGGAAACAAAAACGTTAAAAAACTTTATCGGTGGGAAATGGGTTACTTCTGCTTCGGGAAGGGAGGAAATCGTGCCAAACCCCGCGACAGGGGAAGTATTGGTAAAAGTGCCTCTTTCTTCACGTGAGGAGTTGGATGCAGCGGTCGCCGCGGCGAAAGAAGCGTTTCAGGAGTGGCGAAAAGTTCCGGTCCCTCGCCGCGCCCGCATTTTGTTCCGCTACCAGCAGCTTCTTGTCGAACATTGGGAAGAGCTCGCCCGTCTTGTCACATTAGAAAATGGCAAGATTTATGAAGAAGCTTATGGAGAAGTGCAGCGTGGCATTGAGTGTGTCGAGTTTGCCGCAGGAATTCCGACATTGATGATGGGGCAACAGCTTCCAGACATTGCGACGGGGATCGAATCAGGTATGTATCGTTATCCGCTTGGGGTTGTTGCCGGAATCACGCCGTTTAATTTTCCGATGATGGTCCCATGCTGGATGTTTCCGCTCGCGATTGCTTGCGGTAATACATTCGTCTTAAAGCCGTCGGAACGAACGTCGATTTTGGCCAATCGTTTAGCGGAGTTGTTTACTGAAGCCGGCCTGCCGCCGGGAGTGCTTAATATCGTTCATGGGGCGCACGATGTCGTCAATGGCATTTTAGAACATAAAGATATTAAAGCGGTCTCTTTCGTCGGTTCACAGCCGGTCGCCGAGTATGTGTATAAGACGGCGGCTGCACATGGAAAACGAGTGCAGGCGCTAGCCGGTGCGAAAAACCATTCGATCGTCATGCCGGATGCCGACTTGGATCTTGCCGTGACGAACATTATCAACGCCGCGTTTGGTTCAGCCGGGGAACGATGCATGGCATGTTCCGTTGTCGTAGCTGTCGGCGATATTGCCGATAAGCTTGTGGAACGTTTGAAAAAAGCGGCGGACGAGATTAAAATTGGCAACGGATTGCAGGAAGATGTCTTTTTGGGCCCTGTCATTCGCCAGTCGCATAAAGAGCGGACGATAAAGTATATTGAAATCGGCGAAAAAGAAGGAGCTCTTCTTGTGCGTGACGGACGTCGCGATGCCGCGACAAGCGGGGAAGGCTATTTTATCGGCCCGACGATTTTTGACCATGTGAAGCCGGGCATGACGATTTGGACGGATGAAATTTTCGCTCCTGTCTTGTCGGTGGTTCGAGCTCGAGATTTAGATGAAGCAATTCAAATCGCCAACCAGTCCGAATTTGCAAACGGTGCGTGTATTTACACCAACAGCGCGAAAGCGATCCGCCAATTCCGGGAAGAAATCGATGCCGGCATGCTTGGTGTCAATGTGGCCGTTCCAGCGCCGATGGCCTTCTTCCCATTCTCCGGCTATAAAAACTCTTTCTACGGAGACCTTCACGCCAACGGCCGCGACGGCGTCGAATTTTATACGCGGAAAAAGATGATGACGGCGAGATATTGAGGCGCTAGTTATGATAGTTAAGTAGAAAGGACTGAATCAACAGACTCAGTCCTTTTTTGCTGTACAGCAGTATTTAACAGTTGAATTGTTGCGGATCCATTTTATTATTAGATTTTGTTAAGTTACAATGTTGCCTTCTAATATTTTAACACTTTGAATGCATCTCGAACTTTTTTAGCAAATTCCAGTGGCGGCTCGATTGATTGAAAATGCATATACATTGCCCTTGGTTGGTCAAACAACCAGTGGTTATGGATTGCTGTTACAGTAATGTTTCTTTTTCTTAATTCTGTTAACAACGGATTAACTTCTTCTTGAAGCAGTACCGTTTCCCCTAGATTTAGAGCATTTCCTTGGAAGTCTAAATTTTCAAAGGAAAAAAATTGAGGGTTTACTAGCGGTGAATTTGTTCTCCTTCCAAATATTGTAAATGGTATCTTTCTAAATTTCTGCACAAGACATACTCCATTCGTAACACTTTCAGTTCCGCCAAGGATTCTTGCAAATTCCCTACATAGGTCTTTTTTTGAATCCAAACTCATAAATCATCCCTCTTTCACCAAAAACTTTTAGTATCCCTGTTTTTATTTGTATGACTTTGGGTTATTTATGAATGAGACAAGGGTCTATGACAAAAGTGGAATTTATAAGTTGTTGAAAAAAAGTCGAATCAAAAACGCCTATTATTAAAAAATGACAATAATGTGTCGGACAAAATGATATTTACTTATCGTTGAATACTCCCTGTAAGCGCTTTAAGATAGAGGTACATAAAACAAGAGGAGGAAATACAACATGACTCATACAACAGAAAGCCAGTCTAGCTTTCGTGTAAAGATTCAGCGTTTTGGTAGTTATTTAAGCGGAATGGTTATGCCGAATATTGGAGCATTTATTGCGTGGGGAATTATTACGGCGCTATTTATTCCGACAGGATGGCTGCCAAATGAAACATTTGCGAAGCTTGTCGGCCCAATGATTACGTATTTATTGCCATTATTAATTGGTTATACGGGCGGCAAAATGATTTATGATGTTCGCGGCGGCGTTGTCGGTGCCACAGCGACAATGGGAGTCATCATCGGTACGAACATTCCGATGTTTCTAGGAGCAATGATTATGGGGCCACTCGGTGGTTACCTAATCAAAAAGTTTGACCAGTTGATTCAAGGTAAAGTGAAACAAGGCTTTGAAATGCTTGTCAATAATTTTTCCGCTGGAATCATCGGCGGGCTGTTAACATTAGTTGCATTCAAAGGGGTTGGACCAGTTGTTTCGGGAATTAGCAAAGTGTTAGCAGCGGGTGTACAAAAAATTGTTGATTTGCACTTATTGCCATTGGCAAATATTTTTATTGAACCAGGAAAAGTATTGTTCCTCAATAACGCGATCAACCACGGAATTTTAAGCCCGCTTGGCATTGAACAGGCAGCAAAAACAGGAAAATCGATTTTATTCCTGCTTGAAACAAACCCTGGTCCGGGCCTTGGTATCTTGTTAGCATATTGGTTATTTGGAAAAGGAATGGCAAAACAATCCGCGCCGGGTGCCGTGATCATTCATTTCTTAGGCGGGATTCACGAAATTTACTTCCCATATATTTTAATGAGACCGATTTTAATTCTAGCGGCAATGGCTGGTGGAGTGAGCGGGGTATTAACATTTACCATTTTCCATGCCGGGCTTGTGGCAGTTCCATCTCCAGGAAGTATTGTTGCTTTATTAGCAATGACGCCAAAAGGAAACTACTTTGGGGTATTGGCGGGGGTATTTGTCGCCGCGGCAGTGTCATTCTTCGTCGCATCGATTTTCCTAAAATCGGCGAAACATAACGAAGAAGAAGATATAACAAAAGCGGCTGAAAAGATGCAGCAATTAAAAGGGAAAAAGAGCGATGTTGTTGCTGTGTTGAAAAATGAAGAAGTAGTTCCAGCCAAGGTCAAAAAGATTGTATTCGCATGTGATGCAGGAATGGGTTCGAGTGCGATGGGGGCATCTATAATGCGAAATAAAGTGCAAAAAGCAGGGCTAGACATTGAAGTAACGAATACGGCGATTAACCAGCTTCCGCCAGATGCGGATATCGTCATCACCCATAAAAATTTGACGGATCGCGCCAAAGAAAAATTGCCGAACGCTTTCCATGTATCAGTGGAAAATTTCTTGAGCAGTCCAAAATATGATGAGCTCATTGAAATGTTAAAGAAATAAAGGTAGGCGTTTGCTTACCTTTTTTCTTTTCACAAGAATGCATTTTATTAAAAGATGGCAACAATAAAAGCGACGAAAAAACAATATCTATTTCTTGTGATAAAAGGGACGGGAGCCTAAAATTTTTATTGAACAGATTATTTATTATTCTAAATCATGTCAACAATGGTTGCGCATGACGGGGAGGTGAAGGGGCCATGTATATATCTGCGCGAGAGCGAAAAATACTAGATATTTTGTTGTCCAATGACGAAGAAATGACGGTAGGAGAACTTGCCGAGCAACTAGACGTCAGCAACCGTACCATCCATCGAGATTTAAAAGGGATCGAATCTATTTTAAAGGATTACCGACTGCAACTGGTCAAAAAAGCAGGGGTCGGCATTCGGATTATTGGAGAAGAAGAAAAGAAAAAAGAGCTAGCGCTTCATCTATTTCATTTGTCTCATAAGGAATATACACCAGAGGAACGACAGCTAATCATTCTGATTGCTTTGCTGGAAGCGACAGAGCCTGTCAAGCTTTTAGCGCTGGCAAACGACCTCAACGTTACTGTCGCAACCATTAGTCATGATTTAGATAAAATCGATCAAATGATAGAAAAATACGGGCTATCCCTAATCCGAAAACGAGGATATGGAGTAGAAATTGCTGGATCCGAGTCCGCTAAGCGAAGAACGATGAGTGAACTGTTATTTCGTCATGTGGATGAGCATGAGTTTCTTTCGTTAATGAAAGAGTCCATTCAAAAAAAGTCCATCGATACATTGAATACAATTACAGAAAAACTTCTCGGGCTAGTCGATAGAAAAAAATTGGCCACCATTGAACAACAAATTGAACAGATCAAGGAGGAGCTTCCTTTTACGATTGCCGACAGTTCATATATTGCGCTAGTGGTCCACCTTGCCTTAGCGATAGAGCGAATCAGCCAAGGGGAATCGATTAATTTCGATCAGCAATACTTAGAAACGATTCAGACAACAAAAGAATATAAAACCGCGGAAAAAATTGCGCGATCGTTAGAGCGTGCTTTCCACATCACAATTCCAAAAGAGGAAATCGGTTATATTACCATGCATTTAATGGGAGCGAAACTTCGCGACCGCCAAGGCTATATGCTAGAAGAGGCAAGTTTTGAAGTGGGCATCAAGGCGCAAGAGCTAATTCGGTTTGTCAGCGCTGAACTGCATGTAGATATTACAAACGATTATACGTTATACGAAGATTTGGTCGTCCATTTAAAACCAGCACTTTATCGCATCCAGCATAACATGGGGATTGCCAATCCGCTTTTAGAAAAAATTGTGCAAGATTATCCGAAACTTTTTGCGGTATTAAAAAAAGGAGTAAAACAAGTATTTCCGGATGTAACCGTTCCAGACGAAGAAATTGGTTATTTAGTTCTCCACTTTGCGTCGGCGTTATTAAGGAGAAAGAAAGGCTTGCGTGCATTGGTGATCTGTTCGAGCGGACTAGGGACGGCAAAAATATTAGCAACCAGATTGAAAAAAGAAATTCCCGATATTGTACACATGGAACAGATTTCTGTTTTTGAACTGAGAAACACCGATGTAACGCGATACGACTTGATCGTGTCGACCGTTCCAATTGATGGCTTGGTAAAACCGTATTTTGTTGTCAGTCCAATGCTGCGGGAAGAAGAGATTCTGTCGATTAAACAGTTTTTAAAAAGCAGAAATGCGGTTTCCCGTAAGGAAGATGAAGACGACGCAGTAGGAAGATCTCATGATGTGGTCAAGAAAATGGCTTCCATTCAAAAAATGAGCGAAACCATTCTCCGAATTTTGGAAGGGTTTACGTTACAACAGGTAAATAGCCAATCCATCAAAGAAGTATTAGCAGAGGCATGTCATCAGCTATGGCAAAAAGGAATCATTTTCAACTCTGAGAAAGTTCTTACAGAATTGTTGCGGAGAGAAACATTAGGAGGATTGGGGATACCGGAAACGTCGCTCGCATTGTACCATACTCGAAGCTCTGCGGTGCTTGTTCCGTCTTTAACGATTTATCGGTTAACGGAATGCCAAACAATCAAAGGAATGCACGATCAGCCGATGGCTGTGAATACCGTTTTACTGCTGTTAGCGCCCGATTCGCCTAGTCAAGAAACGCTTTCCGTACTAAGCCATATCAGCTCGTTGGTCATTAAAGATGAAGATAGTATGGCATTATTTGCAAACGGGGATCGCGAACAGGTGTATTCGTTTTTGAGTTATCATTTAGAAAAGTTTTTTTACGACTATCTTTAACAACATAGGGAGTGAATGACATTGTCAATGCCAATTTTGCAGAAAGAAAATATTGTATTACATGCACGAGTAGAAAATAAAACAGAAGCCATTCGTTTAGCAGGGCAAATTTTAGTGAATCACGGTTATGTTGAAGATTCTTATATTGATAAAATGTTTGAGCGGGAAGCGTTAACAACAACATATATAGGAAATTTCGTTGCGATTCCACATGGTACAGAGGATGCGAAACAACTTGTCAAACATTCTGGTATTTCGATTGTACAAATTCCTGATGGGGTTGATTTCGGAGATGGCAATATTGCCAAACTATTGATTGGAATCGCTGGAAAAAATAATGAACATTTGGAGATTCTCTCGAAAATCGCCATCGTTTGTTCGGAAGAGGAAAATGTAGAAACGATGATTAATGCGGCGACAGAAGATGATATTCTTCGCCTTCTAAATGAGGTGAATTAAACATGTTGGCTGTTCATTTTGGCGCAGGAAATATTGGAAGAGGATTTATCGGGAGTTTGCTTTCTCAATCCGGCTATGAAGTGGTGTTTGTCGATATTAATGATGAAGTGGTCTGCTTATTAAAGGAAAAACAGGAGTATCGGGTCATCATTGCCGATGAAAATAGACAAGAACAGCTGATTCGCAACGTTTCTGCTGTCAATAGCCAGACGGAACGCGAAAAGGTCATTGATTATATCACAAAAGCTCACCTCATTACAACGGCGGTCGGACCGCATATCTTACCGGCTATCGCCACGATTCTTGCGGAGGGGCTGCAAAAAAGAGCTGCGATCAATAAAACACCGCTTCATATTATTGCTTGTGAAAATATGATCGGTGGAAGTGAAGTGTTAAAAAGCCATGTTTTTGCAAAGATTTCCGAAGCAGATAAGCCGTTGTTCGAAAAGTATTACGGTTTTCTAAATTGTGCGGTAGACCGTATCGTTCCGAATCAAAAAAACGAAGATCCTCTCTCCGTTGTGGTCGAGCCGTTTTATGAATGGGTGATCGAAAAACGAAACATCATTGGCGACATTCCGCCGATTCAAGGAGTATATTTTGTTGATGATTTAAAGCCTTATATTGAGCGCAAGCTTTTTACCGTAAATACCGGGCATGCGATTGCTAGTTATTTAGGATACTATAAAAAATTGCAAACGATACAAGAAGCAATGAACGATGGAGAAATACGCTCGGACGTGGAAAAAGCGCTGCATGAATCGGGTGCGGTGTTAGTAAAGAAACATGGATGGAATGAAAACGAACATCAAACTTATATTCAAAAAATCATTCAACGTTTTATGAATCCTTCCATCTCCGATGAAGTCGTCCGGGTTGCTCGTTCTCCAATTCGCAAACTTGGGGCGAATGATCGCCTCATAGGACCGGCCACGCAATATTATGACTTGTTTGGACAAGTACCGTTTGGTTTAGTCAAAGGAATTGCCGCACTGTTATTGTTTGACTATGAAAACGATGACGAAGCAGTTGCGTTGCAAAAAACTATTCAAGAAACAGGAGTAGAAGGGGCTCTATACCAATATTCACAATTAGAAAAAGATCATCCTCTTGTTATAGCAATAAAAGATCAATGGCAGCATTTAAAGTAAACGGATGACCTGCCTTGCCAAAACATTGGCAAGGCAGGTTTTTTTATGAACAAAATGCACAAAATTCATTTTATTTTCAAAAACTTATCATTCAGAAAATTGTTGCTATAATTACTCTCAAACATGTAAACGCTATCAAAAACAAGGGGGATCAGAAAATGGTGAAAAAGTGGTGGAGCTTGATTGTCATGGGAATCATGATGCTTGTGTTAGCTGCCTGTGGAAGCACTACAACGACGAAACAGTCTAGCAAACCATCCAACTATCCGACGAAGCCAATTGTGTTTGTCGCTCCTTCCGGGGCTGGGGGAGGCTGGGATTTGACAGCAAGGGCGATCACGAAAGTATTGGATGAAACAAATTTAGTGAAGCAAACGATGACGGTGGAGAATAAACCGGGCGGCGGTGGGGCCGTGTTTATGGCGGAATACGCAACACAGGATAAAAACAATGATTATAAGTTGTTTGTCAATTCCCCGCCGATTATCATTAACAACTTAAAAGCGGAAGGAAACAGTCCATTCGGTTATAAAGATACGACACCGCTTGCTCAGTTGACGAAGGATTTTGGCGCGATTGTCGTTAAGGCGGATTCGAAGTTTCAATCCTTGTCCCAATTGTTAGAGGCGATTAAGCAAAATCCGAAGTCGGTAACGGTAGCTGGGGGATCTGCGCCAGGGTCGATGGATCATTTAGTCGCGATTCTTCCTATCTACAAATCTGGCATTGATCCGAAAGTGGTGAAATACGTATCGTATGACGGCGGCGGGGAAGCGATCGCCGCGCTTCTTGGGGGAAATGCGGATGTGATTGCGACGGATGCTTCCTCTGTTGGGGAATACGTAAAAGCAGGAAAAGTGCGGGTGCTTGCCGTTTCCGCGCCAGAACGTCTTGGCGGTGCTTTAAAAGACGTGCCGACGATGAAAGAGCTTGGCATTGACGCGGAGTTTACGATTTGGCGCGGCGTCTTCGGGCCGAAACAAATGTCTGCGGACGCGAAAAAGTTTTGGGAAGATACATTCAAAAAATTGTCCGAGCATGAAAAATGGAAAGAGGAGCTAAAGAAGCAAGGATGGGAAGCAGAATATAGAGGTTCAGAAGAATTTACAAAATTTTTACAAGAACAGGAACAGCAGATCAGCGATATGTTGAAATCGCTTGGAATGCATAAATAAGCGAACGGGGAAGAGAACGCTTCCCCATCTTTAATAAAAAGAATGGAGGTGTAAGTGTGAGTAAAACGTTTGACCGCGTTGCCGCGATTGCCTTTTTAGCCGTGGGAGCTTTGTTTATGGTCGAAAGTTTAAGAATCTCGAAAAGCGCTTATGGAAGTGCAGTCGGTCCGAACGTGTTTCCGTTTTTGTTAGGGCTTGTTCTTGCGCTATTAAGCATCAAATTGTTGCTAGAAACGATGCGATATACGGATTCATACAAAGAAAGGCAGCCATTACAGTATAAAAAGTTTTTTATTATTTTGCTCGCCGCAGTGATATATGCGGCCTTATTAGAAACCGTTGGTTATGTCATGATGACGTTTTTGTTTCTTGTCGTCGGGTTTCAAACGATGGAAAAAGGAGCTTTGTGGAAATCAGTAGTGATTGCCGCTTGCTTTTCGTTAGGAGTATACGGGTTATACGTTAAACTGTTGCAAGGAACATTGCCGAGTTGGCCGATTTGGTTTCAATAAAGGGGGGAGAGTATGAGTGCACTGACATTTTTAATCGATGGCTTTCAAACCGCACTGCAGCCGCACAATCTGCTTTTCGCTTTTCTTGGCGTGCTCATTGGGACGGCGGTAGGAGTGCTGCCAGGGATTGGCCCGATGAGCGGGGTAGCGCTGTTAATTCCCGTAACTGCTTCGATGACGTCCGGGCTTGACCCAGCTCAAGCGGCAACAAGTTCGATTATTTTGCTTGCCGGTGTCTATTACGGGGCGATGTACGGCGGTTCGACGACATCCATTTTATTAAATACACCTGGAGAATCTTCCTCTGTCGTCACCACATTGGACGGTTATCAAATGGCAAAGCAAGGGAGAGCGGGATCAGCGTTAGCAATTGCGGCAATCGGTTCGTTTGTCGCTGGCATTGTTTCTTTAATTGCCCTCGTGCTGTTGGCGGAGCCGCTTTCCAATGTAGCGTTGAAATTCGGTCCGGCTGAATATTTTTCACTAATGCTTCTCGGATTGGCCGCTGTCAGTGGGTTGGCAGGAAATTCGATGACAAAAGCGTGGATGATGACCGTTTTCGGCTTGTTGCTTTCGACCATCGGTCTTGATAATGTGTCAGGTGTGGCGCGATTTACGTATAATATTTCTTTTTTATACGGAGGATTGGAATTTTTAACGGTTGCGGTCGGTTTGTTTGCCTTAGGGGAAGTATTTAAAGCGATTCTTCATAAAGAGAAAAATGATGGCAAAATCGCGAAAATCGGCCGTGTCCTTCCGTCGAAAGCGGAATTGAAAGAAAGCGCGGGACCGATTGTGCGCGGATCGCTGCTCGGATTTTTTGTCGGCGTATTGCCGGGAGCGGGTGCGACGCTTGCCTCGTTTTTTTCCTACATCATGGAAAAGAAATTAAGCAAAACGCCTGAGAAGTTCGGAAAGGGAACGATTGCTGGCGTGGCGGCGCCGGAATCTGCGAATAATGCCGCTTCGGGAGGGGCGATGGTTCCACTGTTGACGCTTGGAATTCCCGGTTCGGGAACGACCGCGATTTTAATGGGGGCGTTAATTATGTATAACGTCCAGCCCGGTCCGCTGCTCTTTGATGAACACCCGGATGTAGCATGGGGATTAATCGCCAGCATGTTTATTGGAAACGTCATGTTGCTTATTTTAAACATGCCGCTCGTCAAAATATTTGCGAAAATTATTGAAACGCCGCCTAAATATTTGCTGCCGCTTATTATTGCGATTTCTGTATTTGGTGTTTACGCGGTGCAGGTGACGACGTTTGATGTCTTTTTATTAATCGCATTTGGCGTATTAGGCTATCTGCTTGCAGAACATGACTTTCCATTGGCGCCGCTTGTATTAGGGCTTGTACTTGGTCCGATGATTGAAAATAACATGCGAAGAGCACTTACGGCTTCGAACGGTGACTTTATGGTATTTTTCGAAAAGCCAATCTCGCTTGTTTTGCTTATCATTGCGTTTTTATGGATCGTCGTTCCGTTTGTCATGAAACTAAAAGGAAAATCGGTCATTGTCAGCGAAGATATGTAAAGGGAGAAAGACTACTGCCTTTCGGCGGATAGTCTTTCTCTATTTTCCATTAAGGGGAGATAGCATGAAGCTCCAAACGCGGCTCATTATCATTATTTGTTCCTTGCTTTTATTTGTCATCGTTTTTCTTTCCTTTTTGTTTCAGCACATGTTTGCCGCCACGCTAAAAGAACAGATCGGAATGCGCGCGCTGAACGTAGCGGAAACGGTGGCTGCTACGCCGTTAGTCAAGGACGCTTTTAGGCAGCCGGACCCGCACCGACAAATTCAGCCGTTCGCAGAAATGATTCGCCACAAAACCGGCGCGGAGTATGTCGTGGTTGGAAATAGACAAGGAATTCGTTATGCCCATCCGCTTCCAGACCGGATTGGAAAGAAGATGGTGGGCGGAGATAATGAAGAGGTGCTTGAGGGAAAAGCGATTATTTCGGAAGCGGTCGGTTCGCTCGGTCCGGCGATACGCGGAAAAGCGCCGATTTTCGATGAGCAAGGAAATGTCATCGGCATTGTATCGGTAGGGTTTTTGCTTGAAGACATTGAGGACATCGTTTGGTCATATAACGTAAAAATTTTTTTCTTTTCTATCCTTGCGCTCTTGTTAGGGATTATTGGAGCAGTTGGCATTGCAAAAACAGTAAAAAAATCCATTCACGGATTGGAGCCAAAAGAAATCGGACTGTTATATCAAGAGAAACAGGCGATTTTAGAGGCGATTCGTGAAGGAATTATTGCCGTGAATCAGGAAGGAATTATTACGATGATCAACAAAACGGCGATGACTTTGCTTGGATATGAAAAGGAGCAGGATGTATTAGGGAAATATATTTTGCATATTATTCCCCATTCCCGACTGCTTGAAGTGATTCGAACGGGAACGGCGGAATATGACGATGAGATGATATTAGGCGAAGAGACCGTGATTACCAATCGCATTCCGATTAAGGATAAAGCAGGAAAGGTGATCGGCGCCGTATCGACGTTCCGCAATAAGTCGGAACTATATCGTTTGACGAAGGAGCTTTCCCAACTAAAAAGCTACGCTGACGCGCTGCGGGCGCAAACGCATGAGTTTTCCAACAAATTGTATGTCATTTCCGGACTCATTCAGCTTGAATCATATGAAGAGGCGTTAGAACTCATTTCTAAAGAAACCAATCTTCATCAGGACATCGTTCGTTTTGTGATGAAAGAAATCCCTGATCCTATTATTGGAGGGCTGTTCATCGGCAAATTTAACCGCGCAAATGAATTAAAGATTCAGTTTGATATTGACCGGCAAAGCAGCTTTAAAGATATTCCAAAGCATTTGGATCGCGATCACCTTTTGACTATTATCGGCAATATTGTGGATAACGCAATGGAAGCGGTATTGCACAACGGATGCGAAGAAAAGAGAGTGACCGTATTTTTAACTGATCTTGGCGACGATTTAATTATTGAAGTGGAAGATAACGGACCAGGCATTCAAGCGGAAATAGCCGATCAAATATTTGAACGTGGTTTTTCGACGAAAGCGGCTGCCCATCGCGGCTATGGCCTTGATTTGGTGAAAAAATCGCTGACGGTGCTTGGCGGTCATATTACTTATCAATCGGAACAGGGAAAAGGAACTGTCTTTACGATCATCATTCCAAAACAACGGAGGGTTGATGATGGCTCGCAATATTCAAGTGCTCATTGTCGAAGACGATAAACGTATTGCCGAGATTAACCGCCGTTTTGTCGAAAAGGTGGAAGGCTATGAAGTGATCGGAATCGCCACTAACGAGCAGGAAGGAAAAGAACTGGTGGAAGTGTTGCAGCCGGATTTAGTCTTGCTTGATATTTATTTTCCTGATATGAATGGACTTGCGTTTTTAAAATGGATTCGTGAGCATTTTATCAATATAGATATTATTATGATCACCGCGGCAAGAGAAATTGACACCTTGAAGCAAGCGATGCATGGCGGAGTATTTGACTATATTATCAAACCGATTATGCTCGAACGGTTTACCGAAACGCTGGTGAGATATAAAGAATACCATCATAAAATGCACGAACTGATGAAAGGAAAAGAATTAATCGGACAGGAGGATATCGATCAGTTAATCGGCCGCGAACAGACCACAAGCGACGCGGATGATTCATTGCCGAAGGGCATCCAGCCACTGACATTAGAGAAGGTGCTGGCGGTGGTAAAGCAGTGTAAAGACGGCATTACGGCGGAAGAAGTAGGCAAACGGATCGGCGCAAGCCGGACGACATCACGGCGCTATTTAGAATATCTTGTTTCGATTTCCCAAGTGACGGCCGATATTTCGTACGGCTCGGTAGGAAGGCCGGAACGAATTTATAAGCTAAAAAGATAGGAGGAGGGGAAGTGGATATTTTTCTTCTTATTTTACTCCATGTGCTACTGCCAGTATTTTTTCTTGTCGGCCTTGGGGCGCTTTTGCATCGTATTTTCCATTTTGATATGAATACCTTGTCCAAATTAAATGTCTTTGTGTTATTGCCGGCTGTTGGGTTTGCAAATATTTATGAAAGTAACATTAACGGTGATGTTCTGTTGGACGTACTCGCGTTTTTACTGCTGCAAAATGGAGCGTTAATTGTCATTAGCACGGTCATGGCAAAATTAATGAAGCTGGACCGCAGTTTAGCGGCGACGTTCCAAAATACGATTGTCCTCAACAATTCCGGCAATTTCGGCATCCCCGTCAGCCAGCTTGTCTTTCACCAGCAGCCGTTAGGGCTGTCGATTCAAATTGTCGTGACTATTTCCCAAAATTTTCTTACAAATACATACGGTGTGTTTAATTTTTTATCTGCTAGTCAAAAGAAAGGGAAAGTGACGGCAGAATTTTTAAAAAACCCGATTATATATGCACTGTTGCTTGGATTGCTGCTTCGGTCGTTGCACATTCCGGTTCCATCGTTTATTTGGAATCCTCTTCAAAATGTCGCCAATGCATTTTTGGCCATTGCTTTACTGACGCTAGGAGCGCAAGTGGCTTATATTAATCTGAAACAGCTGCCGCCGCTGTTGTATGTGAGTGTGTTTAGCCGTCTCCTTCTTTCACCGGCGGTTGCCGCTTTGATTATTTTCGCCTTGCATCTTGAAGGAGTGACCGCTCAAGCTTTATTGATCGCAAGTTCGTATCCTTGTTCGAGAAACACCGCGCTTTATGCACTCGAATACGGTCACCATCCGGATTATGCCGCTCAGGCGGTATTTGTGTCAACGCTGCTTAGTTCGGTGACAGTGACGATGATCGTGTATCTTTCCAAGATTTTATTCTAAAAATCATAACGAAAGGCGCGAGTGATTGTTTCGCGCCTTTTGCAATGTTATCGGATTTGTTGAAAAAGCTTGATCGCTTGCTTTGGAACCCAGAACTGGTCCCTACTGTAAACGACAAGTCCTTCTAACTCGTATGTTTTGTTCCCGATGATCATCAAGTTTTTGTTCACAGGAAGTTTCGCCGCCGTGTTTCCTTTCTTTACGATGAAGACAGGATTTTGTACGTCCGTTTGGTCAATCGTTACGGTTGCCCCGATTGCTTCGAATTCTTTTTTGGCGTTGACAAATAACCGTTTATTTAAATCATTTAAGTCAAAGCCCATCGCTTTTGCCATGATGCGGGCTAAATCCGTATTTTCAAATGTGCCAATCGGTCGGTTCGGACCGTAAGTGTAGAGAAATACATCTTCGCCCGTATGTCCGCCTGTCGTAAATCCGAGATTAGCGCGCGCGGCCAGCAATTCCGTAAATGTTTTGCGAAGATCCGTTGATTCGCTTAATCTTTTCTTCTCTTCGGCTGTTAATGAATCTAATCCATACAAACGAGCGACTTCTTTTAGGTTTGATTTGTCCGGCTTTAATTGGCTCATCGCGCCGTCTAGCGTCATTTTCGCTTTTTTCAGCGGTTCAATATATGCGGAAACTGGAGTTTTAGGGTATGTTTGATCGGTGTTGCGGTTGCCGATCGTAATGCCACTGTTGCCGTGGTCGGCTACGGCAATCACAAGCGTGTCGTTGCGTTTTTTCGCAAAGGAAAGCGCTTCTTTGACCGCTTTGTCAAACGCTAACACTTCGCTGATGATGCCGACAGGATCGTTCGCATGAGCGGCCCAATCGCCTTGGCTTCCTTCAACAAAAAGGAAAAAGCCATCTTTATCTTTTGAAAGTGTATCAATTGCTTTTTTTGTCATTTCCGCTAATGTCGGCTCGTTTGGTCTCATATATGGACGGTTCATGTCTTGCGCAAGCGCGTCATCAGCAAATGCTCCCCAAATTTTATCGGATTTGGAGCGAAGCAGCTCATCGCGCGTTTCCACGACGTCATATCCTTTTTTCTTAATGACTTCTAGCATGTTTTCGTTGTCTTTTCGGTTGTTTGTTTTGCTTCCAGGAAGCAATGCATCCTTTCCTCCGCCTAGGACGACTTCGATGTCTTGATATACTTGCTGTTCAGCGATATCCGGAAACAAGCTTCGGTGCGGAACATGAGCGGAGAAACCAGCTGGTGTCGCATGTTGAATAGCCGCCGTGGCGATAATTCCCGTTGCTTTTCCCATTAATTCGGCTCCTTCGAGTACATTGGCTACCGGCTTGAGCGCTTCTTCTTTCGGAATCGGCTGTAATCCAGGTGAATTGACAACACTCGGGAGGATCCCGATATACTTATCGTTTGATTTGAGTCCGGTAGCCATCGCTGTTGCCGCTGAAGCGGAGTCGGTAATCGCCGATTCCGCTGAGTACGTACGGACAGCGCCGCTTGCCATTTCGTCTAAAGCGAGTGGTTCGCCTTTGTACCATCTTGCTAATGTCGTAGCTCCTGCGCTTGTCCCATCCATTACCATCATAATGACATTTTTAATCGGCTCTTGTTTTTTCACTCTTTTTGCTTCCTCGCGTGCAGCAAGGGCAAAAGATCCAGCTGCGAGGGAACCAATTAACGCAAAACTGACAATTTTTTGGCCAATGTTTTTCAAGTTTGCTTCCTCCTTCAACAGTAGTATGTACTCTTATCATGGTCATAAAAACGATTTATTAACAACGTTTGGCAGCAAGTTTTTCTCTAAAAAATAGTTGTAAAACGCTTTCAATTTGTTTTATAATTCTACTAAACCGGTTTATGAAACCGTTTATAAATACTAAATCGATTTAGTAATGAAAGAGGGATCCCTTTGAAGAAAGTAACGATGGCCGATGTCGCGAAATTGGCCAACGTCTCGAAAAGTACGGTATCGCAATATTTGAATAAACGCTATGAATATATGAGTGAGGAAACGAGAAAACGAATTGCTCGGGCAATTGAAGAGCTAGGATATCAACCGAATATTATCGCCCGCAGCTTAAAGCAGAAAACAACAGCAACCATCGGAGTCATTGTCTTTAATATTTTGCATATGCTGACGATCCAAGTCTTGCATGCCATCGAAGAAGCGTGCCAAGAGCGCGGTTTTCATGTCATCGTCTGCAATTCCGATGACGATCCGGAAAAAGAGAAAAAATATATTGACATGCTGCTTGCCAAACAAGTGGATGGCTTGATTGTTTTTACGACGGGGAAAAACGAGGATGTATATCAACGGCTAGTGGAGGAACACTTTCCACTTGTGTTTGTCGACCGGATGGTTCCAAGGATTGAAGCGGATGCTATTTTGCTTGATAACAAACGTGCGGCCGCTATGGCAGTGGAATATTTGGCTAGTAACGGTTACGAGCGCATCGGCGTCGTCGCTCCTCCGCTTGTTTCCCATGTTGTTCCAAGGGTGGAGCGGATTGAAGGATTTCGGCAGGCGCTAACGGAAAAAGGGCTTCCAGTTATCGCTGATTATTTTGTCGCGGCCGAAATTTCCTCCATTCAGAGTGAACTAGCAAAGCTGTTTGCTTCAGGCCGTCCGCCGCAAGCGCTGTTTGCGATTAACGATTTGACATTGATGGAGATTTTGCATTTCGTCAAGAACAACGGCATCCATGTGCCTGATGATTTGGCGTTGATCAGCATTGACGATGTTCCGTTTGCCGATATTTATACGCCAACGTTAACGACCATTGCCCAGCCAACTTTTGCGATGGGGAAAAAAGCTGCAGAGCGTTTGTTTATGCAGATTGCCAAGAAACAAAAACACAAGCCGCAAATTTTTCGCTTTCCGCCTACATTGATCGAGCGGAAATCCGTCCGGCAAATATGATTGGAAAGAGGGAACAACAATGACAGCAGACAATAAAGTAGTCATTGGTGTCGATATCGGCACGACAAGCACGAAAGCGGTGGCGTTTGGTGAACGCGGGCAGGTACTCTCCTCCCATGCAGTGGATTATCCAATCATCCAGCCGCATCCAAGTTGGGCGGAACAAGATCCCGAGGAGATTTTCTCCGCCGTTGTCCAAACTGTAAACGCTGTCATCATCAAATCGCGTCTTGCTCCACATCAAGTGAAAGCGATCGGCTTTAGTGCGGCGATGCATTCGCTAATGGCGCTTGATGCGTCGGGTCGCCCGCTTACCCGCTGTATCATCTGGGCCGATAACCGCAGCGTCGGACAAGCGGACCGTCTTTTACGGGAACGGAACGGATTGGCTATTTATAAGCGGACTGGCACGCCGATTCATCCGATGTCACCGCTTCCGAAACTGCTTTGGCTGAAGGAAGAGCAGCCAGATATATTCCGGCAGGCGCATAAGTTTGTGTCCATTAAAGAATACATCTTGTACCGGTTATATGGTCAGTATGTCGTCGACTATTCGATCGCTTCGGCAACCGGGCTGTTTCGCTTGGATACGCTTGATTGGGATGCGGATGTGCTTCAACTTCTAGGCATTACGAGGGCGCAGTTATCTAGTTTAGTGCCGACAACGCATGTATTGCGGGGCATGAAAAAAGAATGGGCCGAACAAATGGGGCTTGACCTGGATGTACCGGTTGTCGTCGGCGCGAGTGACGGGGTGCTTGCCAACATCGGCGTTGGCGCGATTTTGCCGGGCGAAGCGGCGATTACGATCGGAACAAGCGGCGCAGTGCGGACGATTTCCTCCGTGCAAAAAACGGATGAAAAAGGAAGAACGTTTTGTTATGCCCTGACGCCAAACCATTGGGTCGTCGGGGGACCGACGAATAACGGGGGGATTTTGCTGCGGTGGCTGCGCGATGAATTTGGCGGCCAGGAACGCGAAGTGGCGAAAAGGCTTGGCATCGATCCGTATGATTTGTTGACAAAATATGCGGAGCGAGTTCCGGCAGGGGCAGAAGGATTGCTGTTTCTCCCATTTTTATCCGGGGAACGGGCGCCGTACTGGAATGCAAACGCCAGAGGCACGTTTTTTGGCATCAGCCTTCATCATAAGCGGGAACATTTTATTCGCGCGGTGATGGAAGGGGTATGCATGAGCATCTTTTCCGTTGCCCTGGCGATTCGTGATGTAACAGGTCCACTTTCGGAAATCCGCGTATCGGGCGGCTTTGCCAAATCGCCATTTTGGCGGCAAATGCTTGCCGATATGATGGGAAAAGAGCTGCTCGTTCCAGAAACGCATGAGGCGTCCGCGTTAGGCGCGGCGGCATTGGCGCTGTATGCGCTTGGCGATATTCCGTCGCTTGATACGGTGAAAACGTGGATTCATATTACCGCCCGTCATGAACCGAATACGGAAAATACGCTCATTTATTCCGAATTATTTGATATGTATACGTGGTTGTATGAACGATTGAAAGACGAGTTTGATGTGATTGCTTCTTTCCAGCGCAGAAATGGATAGCTATGTTTTGGTTACTAAATCGGTTTAGTTTACATCAAGCACAACAGAGGGGGAATGGAAAATGGGAATTGTGATTGTCGTTGCAGCGATTGTTGTATTATTGCTGCTGATTACGGCTGCGAAAATGCATCCGTTTGTCGCTTTAATTTTAACATCCGTTGGTGTCGGGCTTGCGATGGGCATGCCGCTGATCGCGCCGTCGCCGGAAACGCCGGGAATTATTGATTCGATTAAAGCAGGTCTTGGCAACACGCTTGGCTTTTTAGCAATTGTTTTGGCGCTCGGGACGATGCTTGGAAAAATGATGGCAGAGTCCGGAGGCGCCGAACGGATTGCGAAAACATTGATTAACCGTTTCGGCCAAAAACGCGTCCATTGGGCGATGATGGTCGTTGCCTTTTTAGTAGGTATTCCGGTATTTTTCCAAGTAGGATTCGTCCTGCTCATTCCGCTTGTATTTACGATTGCGATGGAGACGGGGATTTCGCTCGTGACGATTGGAATTCCGCTCGTTGCCGGATTGTCGGTCGTGCATGGGCTGGTGCCGCCGCACCCAGCAGCGATGGCCGCAGTCGGTATATTTAAAGCAGACGTTGGAATGACGATTCTTTACTCGATTATTGTCGGACTGCCGACAGCCATTATCGCCGGTCCGCTGTTTGGAAAATGGATCGGGTCACGCATGTATAAAAAAGTGCCGGCAGAAATCGCCGAGCAGCTTGTGCAGCATAAAGAAACGAAAGATTTGCCTGGCTTCGGAAACACATTATTCACCATTTTACTTCCTGTTATTTTGATGTTAATCGCTTCTGTTGCCAATGTAACGTTGGACCAAACGTCAGAAACATCGAAAGTATTGCGCTTTATCGGGGATCCGATCGTCGCGCTGTTAATCGCAACGATTTATTCGTTCTTCAGCCTTGGGTATGCGAGCGGATTCAACCGCGATAAAGTGTTAAAATTTGCGAACGACTGCCTTGGTCCAGTTGCGAATATTTTACTAGTTATCGGCGCTGGCGGAGCGTTTAATAAAGTGTTGCTTGACTCGGGCATTGGCGAGCAAATTGCCGATTTAGCGAAGCATTCCCATCTGTCTCCGCTCCTATTAGGATGGGGAATCGCCGCGCTCATTCGGATCGCAACCGGCTCGGCGACCGTATCGATGATGACAGCGGCCGGCATCGTCGCCCCGATTGCCGCTAGCATGCCTGGTACGAATATGGAGTTGCTCGTATTAGCGACGGGAGCTGGGTCTCTCATTCTATCGCACGTCAACGACTCGGGCTTCTGGATGATTAAAGAGTATTTCGGCATGACCGTCAAAGAAACGTTGATGACATGGACTGTGATGGAGACGATTATTTCCGTGGTTGCGTTTTTATTGATTGTATTGTTGAACTTAGTGATTTGAGTATAGAAGAAAAAACGTCAGGAACTTGCTATAAAAAGTCCTGACGTTTTTTTGCTAAGTTTCATGTAAGAATTCGTAACATAAAAATCGAAATATATTATATTTTTAGATTTTTATCTTGCTTAAATGAGGGAGATGTGTATAATTTTGTATATAAATATTACATTTTATGTTATGTAATATTACATTTTTAGGGAAGGAGGGAAGAAAAAAAGCTTCTCACGGCCATGAGAAGCTTTCAGAAAATCAGGCATCATATGTGCAACGGTATGCCTGATTCTAATTATATCACAAATAATTAGAATCTTGTAAGGAGTGTTTACATGAAGAGATTGGAATGGAAAGCTTTTAAACTGTTAGTCTTGCTTTTATGTGCGTTTGTGTTTGTATTAAGTGGATGTGCTGCATCATCGGCAGTCGATGAGGTGAAAGAAAACACGAAAGAAACAAGTACATCGGAAACGGGTGATACGGTCAAAGTAGGCATTCTCCATTCACTGAGCGGCACGATGGCAATTAGCGAGGTATCGTTGCGTGATGCGGAGTTAATGGCAATCGAAGAGATTAATGAATCAGGCGGTCTGCTAGGAAAAAAAATTAAACCTGTGATTGAGGATGGTGCGTCCGATTGGCCAACATTTGCAGAAAAGGCGAAAAAATTGTTGCAGAAAGACAAAGTGGTGGCGATCTTTGGAGGATGGACATCAGCAAGCCGAAAAGCAATGCTTCCTGTCGTAGAGCAAAATAATGGTTTGCTTTGGTATCCTGTACAGTACGAAGGGATGGAGTCTTCACCAAATATTTTTTATACAGGCGCCACAACCAATCAGCAAATCGTTCCAGCGGTAAGTTGGCTGCTAAAAAATAGAGGAAAGAAATTTTTCTTGCTTGGCTCGGATTATGTGTTTCCGCGCACCGCAAATAAAATTATTAAAGCTCAATTAAAGGCAGAGGGCGGACAATTGGTAGGCGAAGAATATACTCCGCTTGGCCATACGGATTATAGCACGATTATTAGCAAAATTAAAGAAGTGAAGCCGGATGTAGTGTTTAATACGTTAAATGGGGACAGCAATGTCGCTTTCTTTAAGCAATTGAAAGATGCCGGAATTACGGCGAAAGATTTAACTGTTATGTCTGTCAGCATCGCAGAAGAAGAAATTCGCGGAATTGGCGGTGATGTATTAGCAGGTCATCTTGCTGTTTGGAATTATTTCCAGTCAACGAACACACCGGAAAACAAAGTGTTTGTAGAAAAATATAAAGAGAAGTATGGGAAAGATCGGGTTACCGACGACCCGATTGAGGCAGCATATTTTGCTGTTCATTTATGGGCGGAAGCAGTGAAAAAAGCAGGCTCTTTTGATGTCGATAAGGTGAAAAAAGCCGCGGATGGCATTGAGTATAAAGCGCCTGGCGGAACGGTAAAAATCGATGGAGAAACGCAACACACATGGAAGATTGTGAGAATAGGAGAAATCCAGCCAAATGGACAGTTTAAGGAACTATGGAATTCCGGAAAGGCGATCAAGCCAGATCCTTACTTAAAAAGCTATCCATGGGCGAAAAATTTAAATTAAACGAAAAACATCAGTTGTGGAAAGGAGTTTAGGCTCCTTTCCATTTCCAAGAAAGGAGGAGGCTTTGTTGTCCGCAGTCATTACGCAAATTTTTAACGGTTTCAGCTTAGGTTCGATTTTGCTTTTTGTTGCTATAGGGCTGGCGATTACCTTTGGACTAATGGGTGTCATCAACATGGCTCATGGCGAATTGATAATGGCGGGAGCGTACATGACGTACGTCGTTCAACAAATATTTGCCAAGTATGCGCCGCAATCCATGGGATATTATTTCTTCGTCGCCATTCCTGTCGCCTTTTTTGTTTCGGCTCTCCTTGGCTGGGGATTAGAAAAAGTATTAATTCGGCATTTGTATCATCGTCCGTTGGATAGTTTATTGGCGACATGGGGAGTTAGCTTGATTTTGCAGCAAGTTGCGCGAACGATTTTTGGTGCGCCAAATGTAGCGGTGCTTCCTCCTCGATGGTTAGATGGAGGGATTCGCGTTGCGGGAATGGTTTTTCCGTACAAACGGCTGTTTATTTTAGCATTTGTCACCCTATCCATTTTTGCCCTTTATGTTTATTTAAACAAAACGCCAGCCGGCCGAAGAATGAGGGCGGTCACGTTAAATCGGGATATGGCTTCTTGTCTTGGGATTTCGACTCGAAAAGTCGATGCATATGCTTTTGCCATTGGTTCCGGCTTTGCCGGTTTAGCGGGCTGTGCGCTGACATTGCTCGGTCCGATTGGTCCGACGATTGGAACATATTATATTGTCGATGCGTTCATGGTTGTCATTTTAGGAGGGGTGGGGAAACTAATCGGTACGATGTTGGGAGCGATTGGAATCGGATTAGTTAGCACGTTGATGGAGTATTCGACAAGTGCGACGATGGCAAAAGTGATTATTTTTGTGCTTATTATCGCCTTTTTGCAATGGAAGCCTTCGGGGCTTGTCAGTGTGAAAACAAGATCACTCGATTAAGGGGTGTCAAAGATGACAAAAAAAGGCTGGCTTTATTGGCTGTTTTTCCTTGCTTTGTTTGCAGCACCGTTTTATTTAACCGAATTTCGCTTATCGTTGCTCGGAAAATTTCTCTGCTTTGCCATGATTGCGATAGGGATTTCTTTGATTTGGGGCTATACAGGGATTTTAAGTTTAGGTCATGGTGTGTACTTTGGTTTAGGAGCTTACTGTATGGCAATGTATTTAAAATTAGAGTCTTCGCAGGGGCGTTTACCTGATTTTATGGAATGGAGCGGTGTAAACCAGCTCCCGTGGTTTTGGAAACCGTTTGAACATCCCCTATTTGCTATTTCTTCCGCCATCATCATCCCGGTGCTTTTAGCAGCATTTCTGAGTTATTTTACGTTTAAAAATCGGATTAAAGGAGTCTATTTTTCTTTATTATCGCAAGCTGTTGTTGTTGTTTTTGTTACGTTGTTCATCGGAAAGCAGGAATGGACAGGAGGAACGAATGGATTAACGAATTTTTCTACCGTTTTTGGTTTTTCTTTATCTTCTCCTCTTACCCAAATTATTCTTTATTTGTTCACTGTTGCTTTGCTTTTGTTCATTTTCCTTTTCTCCCGTTGGTTAACGATGAGTCGATTTGGCCGGGTGCTTGTAGCCATCCGGGATAGTGAAAATAGGGTCCGCTTTTTAGGTTTTAATCCAACAACGTACAAGGTGTTTGTGTATAGTCTTTCCGCGGCTTTTGCTGCGCTGGCAGGCGTAATGTTTGTTTTGCAAGTAGGACTGATCTCTCCGGCTATGATGGGAATTATTCCTTCGATTGAAATGGTGTTATGGGTTGCTGTCGGAGGAAGGAGTTCGTTAATTGGGGCTGTTATAGGTGCTATTGTTACGAACAGTGCGAAAAGCTTTTTTAGCGAAAATTATCCTGATATATGGTTGCTGTTTTTAGGAGGATTATTTATCGGTATGGTCATGTTTTTGCCAAACGGACTTGTAGGTGTATATCAGTCTTTTAGGCAAAGAAAAAGACAATGGGAGGGGAGAAAAAATGAAGCCGGTTCTCATGTGTCGCGAAGTGTCGGTGGATTTTGATGGATTTCACGCATTGCAAGGGGTAAATCTTGAAGTTTATCCGCACGAAGTACGATTTTTAATCGGACCAAACGGAGCGGGAAAGACGACGCTGCTAGATGTGATCTGCGGAAAAACAAGAGCGTGCAGCGGTAAAGTGTTATTTTACTCACACGATATTACCAAAATGCCGGAGCACAAAATTGTACAGCTTGGCATTTCGCGAAAATTTCAAAGCCCATCGATTTTTCATCAGTTGACGGTATGGGAGAATATGGAGCTGGCTTTAAAACAAGATCGCGGATTGTTTGCTACTCTACGAGCAAAGTTGTCGCGAGAAGAGCGGGATACTATCATCGCACTACTGCAACGCATCCAATTATTAGATTATGCCGATCAAAAGGCTGGTTCTCTTTCACACGGCCAAAAGCAGTGGCTGGAAATTGGAATGCAGCTTATCCAATTTCCTCAGCTGCTGCTGCTTGATGAGCCGATTGCTGGAATGAGCGAAGCCGAACGGGAACGAACAGGAGAGTTGATCCATGAAATCGCGCGCAACTGTGCTGTCGTCATTGTGGAGCATGATATGGATTTTGTGCGGCGTTTTTCCAAACAAGTTACGGTCATGCATGAAGGGAAAGTATTATGCGAGGGGACAATGGAGGACATTCAGCAAAATGAAAAAGTTGTAGAAGTTTATTTGGGAAGGGAGGAGAAGGCGTGTTAAGCGTTCAAAACGTTACAGCCGGATATGGACAAAGTGTTGTATTGGAAAATGTAAGCATCCAAGTTTCAAAAGGTGCTGTTACGGCGGTGCTTGGGCGAAATGGCGTCGGAAAAACCACGCTCATCAAAAGCATCATCGGGTTAATCAAACCGATTGCCGGCAAAATCGAATGGGAGCATGAAGATATTACCTCATTATCGCCTGAAGAGAGAGTAAGAAAGGGGATTGGCTATGTTCCACAAGGAAGGGAAATCTTTTCTGCGTTAACGGTGGAAGAAAATTTATTGCTAGGGTTTGAGGCGCTTCCTAAGAAAGTCAATCAATCACGGATTTTAGAAGAAATTTATGAGTTATTTCCTATATTAAAAGAAATGCTGCATAGAAAAGGGGGAGATTTAAGCGGCGGGCAGCAGCAACAGCTTGCCATTGCCCGTGCGCTTATTGGGCAGCCAAAATTGCTTTTGCTTGATGAGCCGATGGAAGGAATTCAACCATCTATAGTACAGCTTATTCGTGATGTCATTGTCAAAATTGCAAAAGAAAAAATGGTTGGCATTGTCCTTGTCGAGCATAGCTTAGATTTGGCTTTTTCATGCGCTGACTACTTTTACATTTTTGATCGCGGCGCCGTTGTAGCACAGGGGCATGTCAGCGAAACGAATATGAATGACATTCAACGGTTCTTAACAGTTTAAAATGCATAGGAAGGATGGAGGGAACATTGAAACTAACCGCTCGCGAACAAGAGAAGCTGCTTATTGTCGTAGCCGCAGATCTTGCACGCCGCCGCAAAGAGAGAGGGTTAAAGCTAAATTATCCTGAAGCAGTCGCTTTAATTACATATGAAATTTTGGAAGGCGCGCGCGATGGACGTACAGTGGCAGAGCTAATGCAATATGGGACAACGATTTTAACCCGTGATGATGTGATGGAAGGAGTTCCGGAAATGATCGAAGACATACAAGTGGAAGCTACATTTCCTGATGGCACGAAGCTTGTTACGGTTCATCATCCGATTCGTTAAAAAGGGGGAGGCGGATTATGATACCAGGGGAATATTTGTTAAAACAAAAAATGATTGTCTGTAATCAAAATAAACCGATTACAAAAATTACCGTGAAAAATCGAGGGGATCGTCCGATTCAAGTCGGATCTCACTTTCACTTTTTTGAAGTCAACTCGTTTCTTGAATTTGACCGCCAAGCGGCGTTTGGAAAGCATTTAAATATTCCTGCAGGAACAGCGGTGCGCTTTGAACCAGGGGATGCAAAGCAAGTGGAGCTTGTCCCTTTTTCTGGGAAACGTTGTGTTTACGGATTGAATAATTTTGTCAACGGCCCGCTTGACCAAGACAAGAAAGGGGAGTAATTTTGTGAGTTTTCAAATGTCGCGAAAACAATATGCGGATATGTTTGGACCGACAACAGGTGATTGTGTTCGTTTAGCGGATACCGATTTATGGATTGAGATCGAACAGGACTTTACCGTTTATGGCGATGAAGTGAAATTTGGCGGCGGAAAAGTCATTCGCGATGGAATGGGGCAACACCCGCTTGCCACACGTTCTGAATCGATGGATTTAGTGCTTACGAATGCAATCATTGTGGATTACACGGGAATTTATAAAGCAGATATTGGGATTAAAGACGGGAAGATTGCCGCCATCGGGAAAGCGGGCAATCCGTTGTTGATGGATGGGGTTAATATAACAATCGGAGCAGCGACGGAAATTATTGCGGCGGAGGGGAAAATTGTCACCGCAGGAGGAATTGACGCCCATATTCACTTTATTTGTCCGCAACAAATCGAAACGGCCTTGTCATCGGGAATTACGACAATGATCGGAGGAGGAACCGGACCGGCGACAGGCACAAATGCGACGACGTGTACCCCCGGGGAATGGAACATCCACCGCATGTTGGAAGCGGCCGAAGCGTTTCCGATGAACTTTGGATTTTTAGGAAAAGGCAATGCATCGGCGAAAGAGCCGTTAGCGGAGCAAATTCGCGCAGGAGCCATTGGCTTAAAGCTTCATGAAGATTGGGGGACAACAGCGGCGGCCATTGATGCCAGTTTGCAGGTCGCGGACGAATATGATGTGCAAGTGGCGATTCATACCGATACGCTGAATGAAGGGGGATTTGTCGAAGATACGTTACGGGCGATTAACGGGCGTGTCATTCACACATATCATACGGAAGGAGCGGGCGGGGGGCATGCGCCAGATATTATTAAAGTAGCGAGTTTTCCTAATATATTGCCTTCTTCTACAAACCCAACGCGACCTTATACAAAAAATACGTTAGATGAGCATTTAGACATGTTGATGGTTTGCCATCATTTAGACCCGTCTGTTCCCGAAGATATTGCCTTTGCGGATTCCCGCATTCGTAAAGAAACGATCGCGGCGGAAGATATTCTCCATGATTTAGGCGTTTTTAGCATGATCAGCTCCGATTCGCAAGCGATGGGACGCGTCGGAGAAGTGATTTTGCGTACATGGCAAACAGCGGATAAGATGAAAAAGCAATTTGGAAGACTGCCAGAAGAAAAAGGAGGGGGCGATAATTTTCGAGTAAAGCGTTACATTGCCAAATATACGATTAATCCGGCGCTTACCCATGGGATTGCGAAGTACGTCGGATCGATCGAAGTGGGCAAATTAGCCGATTTAGTCGTTTGGCATCCTGCATTTTTTGGCGTAAAACCGGAACTTGTTTTGAAAGGGGGAATGATTGCCTATAGCGTAATGGGAGATCCTAATGCCAGCATTCCGACTCCGCAGCCGGTCATGTATCGGCCGATGTTTGCAAGTTATGGAAAAGCCTTATATAGCACTTCTATTACATTTGTATCGAAAGCAGCTTTTGAGCTTGGAATCCCACAGAAATTGAATTTGCAAAAAACAATTCAACCGGTAGAGCACATTCGCAGCTTGTCGAAAAAAGACATGGCGTATAACAATGCGATGCCAAAGATTGATGTCGACCCGCAAACTTATGAGGTAAAAGTCGACGGAACCCTTATTACGTGTGAACCAGCCGAAGTTGTTCCAATGGCGCAGCGATATTTTTTATTTTGAGGTGATAAGAAAATGATTGTAGAAAAAATAGTCGGAAATATTGGAATGTTAGACCGATTACCTCCGCATATAGAGCGGGTATATTTAAGTAGCGATGATTTAGTAAAACGAATTCAGCGCGTTGTTACCGATCATGGCAGAGAATTAGGGATTCGTTTAAAAGAAACAAAGGAATTAACCGATGGCGATATCTTATTTATGGATGAGAAAAATATGATTGTTGTGAGCGTGCTGCCTGATGATTTGCTTGTCATTCGGCCCACATCGATGAAACAAATGGGAGAAATTGCGCATCAGCTTGGGAATCGTCATTTGCCTGCTCAATTCGAAGGGGAGGAAATGCTCGTTCAATATGACTACTTAGTAGAAGAGCTGCTAAAACAATTACATATCCCGTATCAGCGGGAAAAACGAAAAGTAAAACAAGCATTTCGTTATATCGGTCATCGCCATGATGGATAAGCTGTTGCCTTTATTGCAGCTGTGTGATTCGAACTTTCCTTCTGGAGCATTTTCTCATTCCTTTGGTTTTGAAACGTATATTTCCAATGAAAAAATCAATAACTATGAAACGTTTCGCGATGCGCTATGTGCTTATATTCAAACGCAACTGACGTATACCGATGGCCTGGCGTGCCGGTTAACGTACGATTTTTTAGAGGAAAAATCGAAAGAGGATGTATGGCGGTTAAATGAAATGTTGGCTGCGCTTTGCCTGGCGAGAGAAACAAGAGAAGGAACGCGGATGATCGGGGAACGAATGTGGAAAATTTGCCGTGAAATCTATCCTTTTGACATATGGAATGATGATAAAAAGAAACGCGGGTATATGCATCCTGCACTTGTTTTCGCCATAGTTTGCTATCATTTGGAAATTCCAAAAGATACGACGGTTTTATCATATTTGTATACTTCTGTTCAAGCACTTGTTCAAAACGCGGTTCGCGGTATTCCGCTCGGCCAGACCGATGGGCAGCGGTTGCTCGTTTCCATGCAGCCGCATTTGATAAAAGCGGTACAGAAGATCCATACGTTAACAGAAGAGGAGTTAGGAGCTGCAGCGCCGGGATTGGAAATTGCGCAAATGCAGCACGAACAACTTTCCGTTCGCTTATTTATGTCTTAATTTTTTGAAAAGGAGATGAAATGGAGATGGAACCAGTAAGAATAGGAATCGGCGGACCGGTCGGTGCGGGAAAGACGATGCTTGTCGAAAAGCTTATTCGGGCGTTGCATCGTGAATTCAGCCTGGCAGTAGTAACAAATGATATATATACAAAAGAAGATGCGCAGTTTTTAGTGAAACATAGTGTGCTGCCGGAAGATCGGATTATTGGCGTGGAGACCGGAGGATGTCCGCATACCGCCATTCGTGAGGATGCTTCGATGAATTTTGCGGCGATTGACGAGTTAAAAGAACGTCACCCAGATGTAGAAATTATTTTTATCGAAAGCGGCGGCGATAATTTGGCCGCCACATTCAGTCCGGAGCTCGTTGATTTCTCTATTTATGTGATTGATGTAGCGCAAGGGGAAAAAATTCCGCGCAAAGGTGGACAAGGAATGATTAAATCCGACTTGTTGGTTATTAATAAAATCGACCTCGCCCCTTATGTAGGAGCAAGTTTAGAAGTGATGGAGCGCGATGCAAAAGCGGCGCGCGGAACAAAACCGGTTATTTTCACCAATTTAAAAGAAGAAATTGGATTAGCGGAAGTAGTAGAGTGGATTAAAAAACAAGTGATGTTGGTAGGGTTAGAAGAATGAGCTGGTCAGGACTGTTGCAGTGTACGGCCGTGGAGAAAAACGGCCGTACAGTTATTTCCGATTGCTATTATGAAGGAGCGTTGAAGTTGACCCGGCCGGTATACCTTCATCCGTCTCAGCCGACGATTTACTTGATTCATGTAGGGGGAGGGTATGTAGACGGAGATCGATATAAAACGGAAATAATGTTGCAAGAAGGAGCACATCTGATTGCCACCACCCAATCGGCAACGAAAATATATAAGACAGTCAAGGTGCCGGTACAACAATATACGTCAGTTTACTTGGATGATCAAAGTGTGCTCGAATTTTTTCCCGATCCAGTCATTGCTTATGAAAAAGCTCAATTTTATCAAGAAATGACCGTTTATATGAAAGAAAGTTCTACTTTCATTTATGGAGATATTATTACGCCGGGGTGGTCAGAAAGCGGTGAACTATTTCGCTACGATTGGATCCGCTCTAAATTAAAGATATATTATGAGGACAATTTAAAGTTGTTTGATCATCTCTATTTAGAGACAAGCACAGGGATGACAGGAATTCTTCAGATGGAAGGATATACTCATTTTGGTTCTCTTTTTGTGATTAGCCCTTTTATGACAAAGGATCTTCTTCAAAAATTTGAATCGATGGCAGCGCGTTTTCCTGCTTCTGTACACCTTGGCTGGTCCATCCCTATGATCCCTGGATTGGTTATTCGTGTTTTGGCCCATGAAACGCATGCTATTGAAACGATTTTTCAAATGATTCATCAGTTTATTCGCGAAGAATGTTTTCAAGAGGAACCTATTTTTCTGCGAAAGTACTAAAAAGATAAGGAGATGGAGTGCTCGTGAGTACCGTATTGCCGATTTTGCTTTTTGGATTTGTCTTGGGCATCAAACATGCGACAGAACCGGATCATGTTATCGCTGTATCGACTATTGCGAGCCGAACGAGTAAGCTTTCGCTTTCATCGCTCGCCGGGATTTTTTGGGGGATCGGCCATACCGTAACCCTATTTGTCATTGGTATGGTTATGATAGGGATGGAGCAACAAATACCAGAAACCACAGCAATGTGGCTGGAACTAGTCGTTGGAGTGATGATCGTAGTCTTAGGAATTACAAGCTTTCGTTCCGCTTATATGATTCCTATTAGAAAAGAAATGAAGATAAACCATCTGCATTTAAAGTCGACCTTAATTGGAATTATTCATGGATTAGCCGGCAGTGCCGGAATGGTACTTTTAACGCTAACAACTGTTGATAATCGATTGCAAGCGCTGCTATTTATACTCATATTTGGCGTAGGAACGATAGTTGGCATGATGTTATTCACTACTTTCCTAGGGCTGCCGTTTATCTGGATGAAACAGAAGCAAACGATTTATCAGTTCATTGTAAAAGTAGTTTCGCTAATTAGTATCGTATATGGCTTATACTATATGTATCACATTGGTATAGAAGAAGGACTGTTATTTTAAACAAATACACCATCCCCGTCTTTCAAAGAGAAGAGGGGATGGTTTTTGTTATCGTGACTAAAACACAAACATAAACGGATGTTTTTCGTAAATCGCATTCGAAATGGGCTGGATTAATTTTTGTGTAGAAGACATTTAGAAACGTCGCTACTTTCATCCGTTATCTACAGTAGTTGTTTGACAAGCAACAGTTCATCCCGAATCGGAATGCCGTCTGAGCTAACGTGCGGAATGCTCGGTTTCATTTGTCTTGCTTTTTCCACAGCATTCGGGAAGACCTTAACAATCTGGTAACCCCGTTTTTGATAAAAGCGTAAAGCGTGTAAATTATCGTTCGTCGTGATTAAGCGGACCGTGCTACATCCATGCTGCGCGGCAAATGCTTCCGCTTGTTGCAAAAGAGCGCTGCCGACTCCTTGGTTTTCGATCACGCTATCTAGTGAAACAATTTCGCATTCTTCACCACGGATGACAAAGGTGATCAGCCCCGCTATTTCCCCATTGCCTTGGACCGCGGCAAAACCGTCCAGCTCGCTGCAATCATACAATCCCGTTGAAACGACCATTTGCGGACTTCCCCAATGGGTAATAAAAAATTGTTGCACGGTTGAGCGGTCAAGAAGATGGGTAGGGATAATGTTCATGCTCCTGACACTCCTTGTTATGATTGGTATTAATTTTATCATACAAGAAACAAGGCCTCTTTGTCTGCTTATGTCTCGGATAGGGAGGAGTGTCCTAATATGAGTTATTGCAATGCTTGAAACAAGAGCCTAGTGCGAACAAAAATATTTGCGAACGTGTTTTTTCCTATAATTAATGTAAGGGCGACGCACCATTTCACGAGAATATATGTTCTATTAGGATAATAGAAACGAAAACATTGTTTAAGATGACATGATTTTAAGGCGACGGCAGACGAAATTGGTGCAGGATTCTAAAGGCGAAACGCCGAATAGAGAATGTCGCGGGTTCAATTAGCATGAATCAAATTCCACCGCCACCGCTCTCACCGGCGAGCCGTCGCCGTTCGGCAAATAAAGAGGAAGCGCGATAATATATGGGTCAGTAAAGTCGATTTTATCAAAGTTCGTAAAATTTTCCCCGATTACTCCATTTACAGCGGTAATCGCTTCATGCGCAGGGAAGGAAGAGCCGTCAGGCGGATCGATGTTTAACGCATCGATAAAAAACGTGCGGATTCCTCGTTCCAACATTGCCTGGATGACGTCGATCGCAATGTATGGGTGGCGAAAATAGCGCTCCGTTCTCGCATATTGGGACCAACCAGTGTGAAAAAGAACAATTTTTCCCGGTTCGAGCCGCGGCAAATAAGCAGTGACATCGTCTAGCGTAACCGCTTCTCCATCGTTTTTTCCCGTCACATCGATGACAATTCCTTTGCCAAGAAAATACGTTAATGGAACTTCATCGATTCGCAGTCCATCTTCTCGAAAATGAAAAGGGGCGTCCACATGCGTGCCGCTATGTGAACCGAGAACAAGGCGGCTGACATGGTAGCCGTTTTCCGAGAATGTTGCCGCTGGCTCGATATGCGGTTTTGGATCTCCTGGATAAATTGGGGTTTGTGCAGTAATGGGCATCGATAGGTCAATGATTTTTTTGATGTTCATCGTTTTAGCGCAGGAGACCCCCACTTAAAAGAATGAGAAGGGCGGAGCCCAATGAGTAAGTGGGGGAGGAATGCGCTTTCCTCCTTTCTCTTCTAATATGCTATAATTAACTTATGGAGAAAACCGTTGGATCAGGCACTCCATCGACTACTCGATATAGGAGGTTGGTTGCAGAAATCGTTGCAACCGTAAAATGTCGAGCGTCATCTTCGCCGTCTGTTGTGTGTGGAAAATGAGTACTGCCAACAGACGAATCGGAACGAACCGGTAGCGGTACAGGCATGCCCTGGATCGCTGGGCAGCTGTCAACCTGCCTAAAGTAACACCAAGTCAAGGAAGGAGATTCGTAAGAACCGCTTGCACTTCTGGGTAGTTACAAGCCCCCACTTCAAAAGCCTCTAGGCTTTAAGCGGTGGGTAGTTGACGTCCATTCCACTCCTTGAAAAACATCTGTTCGCCGCTCATTCATCATCGTGAAAAAGTTTTTCTTTAATTCCTGACGCCAGTTTTCATCTATGGTTGCTCGTATGATTGCTTCTTGATCATCCATGTTGGCGCTGGCGATTTCATTTCCATCTGGTCCATAAATAGAGGATAAACCAAAGAAATGGAAAGGAAAAGACTGGCCTGTTTGATTACATGCGGCGACATAGACGGTATTATCGATTGCGCGTGCCATCGCAAATTTTTGAAAAGGCTGGTGAAACGGGGATTCCCACGCACATGGAACAAGAAGAAGCCCGGCTCCATGGACCGCCAGATACCTTGCTAGTTCTGGAAAAGCTAAGTCCCAACAAATCATTAAACCGATGCGGCCGAACTCTGTATCTGCTAGGACTGGTTTGGACCCGGGAGTAAACCACGCTTTTTCTAACGGGGTTAAATGGATTTTTCGATAATTTCCTATGCATTGTCCGCTCGGATGAATCAATATGAGGGAATTATAGAGATTTATCTTATCATCTTTTTCGACGTATCCGTAAGCAATATACAATTGAAGTTTTTGTGCAAGCCGGCTCATCCGTTGGAATATGAAGCTATCCCATGCTTTGGCAACGTCTTTCAGCGTTTCCGATAAAATGTAACCAGTGGTACAAAGTTCCGGAAACAGAAGAAGGCGAACATCGGGAAATTTTTGTTTGCATTCGTTTGCGATGGCTTCCATTTTTGCGAGGTTGCCAGAAATATCGCCATTTATCGGCGTCATTTGCGCCAGTGCTATTTCATACGATGTTGCCATAAATTATCCCTCCATGCTAGTCGGAGTTTGGAGTTCCATGGTATGCGCTGCGCTCGATGTTTGTTTTGTGATTTTCATCAATCCCCAATAGCCTGCTCCTGACAAGAAAAACGTTAACATGGTTGAGCCGATCGCAAGCGGATGAATATACGTAAAGTAATAGGCGAAAACAGCTCCTATGATATACGCCACATATGCGGCCACATTGACTCCTTTTTGATACCGATACCGTCCTTTTGTATCAAAAAGAATATCTTCCGTATCATATGTTCCTCTTTTGATCAAAAAGTAATCAACGAGCACAATGGCGAATACGGGAATGAACAGTGTCGCAATGAGCATAATAAAATTAAAGAAATGGGACATGAGTGCTTCTTTTAACAAGGCTCCAAGGGTACAAATGATTCCCATGATCAATGTCGGCTTCCAAAATCCTGCGCGTGGGAATACGTTCATAAAGGACATTGTCGCACTATATAATGCCATGACGTTGGTAGATAGTACAGAAAAGAAGACGACAATGGATGCGATTAATCCAAATCCGTAAGCGGCAAGGAGAATAGTAGGGTCGTATGTTCGTTCCATGTTAGAAGCAATGCTAAACCCACTGACAACCGCACCAAGCCCCATTGCTACAATCGAAGCGACAAGATAGCCAAAGTAGGTTCCCCAAAATCCGCTTTTTTCCGATTGACAGTTTCGGTTAAAATCACAAACGGTCGACATCCACGAAAACGCTGTCGCAACCACGATATCAAAAGCGATGATCGTGGTGACCGCTGGATGTTTGCTTAGTTTCATTTCTAATAGTGTTGAGATGTTATACGTCGTAAAAATTTTATAAAAAACGAGAAAGGATAAAAATAACATCGCAATCGATATATATTTTTCGATTCGTTCCACCCCACGGTGGCCGAAAATCGTAATAATCACGACGAGCAGTTCAGTTAAAATCACAAATAAATTAATATTGCTGTATCCTGTAGCGTAATGAATCGCATAATTAAGACTAAGGCCAGCCATATACGCTTGAATCCAGCTCCAGCCAATTAAAATAATTGTATTGACAAGGGCTGGAAGGATCGCCCCTTTTTGTCCGAAGGCGGCTCTGGTGATAACCATGGTTGGGAGCCCGGTTCGAATCCCAATGTTTCCTGTAAGAGCGAGCGGAATGGCGCCGATCGCAGAGCCGACAATAATCGCGAACATCGCACTGGAAAAGGAAATGTCGGGAACGAACATCATGCCTGTCATCACGGTAGTAATGACTACGTTAGCAGCAATCCAAAGAGTAAAGGTACTAAAAAAATTCATACTCCGTTCATTCATTGGTGTTGGTCGAATATCATCATGTCCAAAACGTTCTGTCCATTTCGCCATCAACCATTCCTCCTTACTAAAAATTTACAAAATTCAGAATAATTTATATACAAATCGATTTCGCCACAAGGACGAAATCGAAAAGTTATTGATACCACCCGAGTAATTTTCCATTTTCGCTTATATTCACGTGTTTCGTTTCCGTAAAAGCAGTGAATCCTTGTGGGCCAAGCTCCCGGCCGATTCCGCTTTGTTTAAAGCCGCCCCAAGGCGCATCGACATAAGGAGTGTGATAACTGTTGATCCAAATCGTTCCTGCTCTCAGCTTTCTGGCGATTTGTTCTGCCCGTTCGAGATCGCGGCTAAATATGCCAGCTGCCAGCCCATATATCGTATCATTTGCCAATTCGATCGCTTCTTTATCATTTTTGAAGCGTTGCACGGTAATAACAGGACCAAAGATTTCTTCTTGCACGATGCGCATGTCTTGGTGGACATTGACAAAAACGGCGGGGGAGAGGTAATATCCTTGTTCTTTGATGCGTTTGCCGCCTCGGAGCAGGACAGCTCCTTCTTGCAATCCGAGTTGGATATACATTTCTACTTTTTCTAAATGTGAGGAGCTTATTAATGGCCCCATCTCCGTTTTTTCGTCTAAAGGATCTCCGATGTGAAGGGAATCTAGTCTTTTTATCAGTTTATCTATAAATGAATCATAAAGATTTTCATGGACAAGAATTCGTGAAGCGGCAACACACACTTCCCCTTGATTCAAAAAAGAAGCAAACATCGCCCATTCTACTGCGTTATTAAGATCAGCATCTTCGAAAACCAGAAGCGGAGATTTTCCGCCGAGTTCCAGGGAAACCCGTTTCAAGCTGCTAGCGCATTGTTCGTAAATCCATCGACCTGTTTTGGTTCCGCCGGTAAATGATATTTTTTCCACATGAGGATGTGTCACCAATGTTTCTCCAACAGGAGAACCGCCCCCGGGAACAAGATTAAACACTCCCGGTGGAAGACCGATGGAATCGATAAGTTTGGTTAGTTCTATTAAAGATAATGGAGTTAATTCTGATGGTTTAAAAACGATGGTATTTCCCGCAGCAAACGCAGGCGCAATTTTCCATATCCCCAATAAAAGCGGGAAATTCCAAGGAACAATGAGTGCGCAAACTCCGATAGGTTCATCGATGATTTTACTTGTTGTTCCATCAGCCATTTTCTTTTCCTTAATGGTTCGTTGTTCGAGAAAGTCGGCATAATAACGAAGACATTGTACAGAATCGCTTACATCGAGACGTGACTCACGAATCGGCTTTCCAGTATTGATCGTCTCCATATAAGCGAATTTTTCCATGTTTTTCTCTAGTAGATCTGCTAATTGACGAAGAACGGAAATTCGATTACTTGGATTCGACGACCAATTTGTGTATTGAAAAGCATAACGAGCTGCTTCGATCGCTTCCAATGTTTGTTGCAAGGACGCTTCATTAATTTCTGTGATGACTTTTTCATTGGAAGGATTGATAATCGATCTTTTTTCTCCGTTTCCTATATGCCATGTACCGTTTATGTACACATGGTAATTGGACATAAAAAACTCTCCTTTTTGTGAGATGATCTCATTGTGTGGTTGTTGCAGACAAGTTTTTTTGTAGTGATCGTCTTTTCTTTAAAGCCACCAGCGTGATCATCTCATATATGATTGCGGATGCTAACACAGCGGTAATTTCTCCACTATCGTAAGAAGGTAATACTTCTACCAAGTCAAATCCGACAATATTTAGCCCATCGAGTCCTCTTACATATTCCAATGCTTCATAGCTAGTTGGTCCTCCCACTTCCGGTGTGCCAGTGCCGGGAGCAAACGCAGGATCAACAAAGTCGATATCATAGGAAACGAAAACAGATTTGTTACCCACACGTTTGTGAATACGTTTCATTACTTCAGAAAATCCAATTTGTCGAACTTCCTTCATGGTAATCACTTCAAAACCAAGCCGTCGCGCATCCTCTATATCATCCGCGCTGTAAAGCGGTCCGCGCATGCCGATTTGAATGGAATGATCAACATCTAGTAATCCTTCCTCGACAGCACGGCGGAATGGTGTACCATGCATATATTTTTCACCATAGTAATGATCCCAAGTATCTCCGTGAGAGTCGAAATGAACAAGGGCTACTGGCCCAAAGCGCTCATAAAATGCCCGTAAGTTTCCTAATGTAATGGAATGATCGCCGCCCATAATAATCGGAACGATATTTTTCTTCAGCACTGGCAGTAACTCTTTTACGATATTATCGTACGTTCGCAGCGCGTTTCCTGGAATGACGTCAATATCGCCATAATCTACTCCAGAACAATATTCAAAGATATTAATATCCATATCTGGATTGTAAGGGCGAAGCAATACGGAAAAATTTCGAATATGTTGCGGGCCATATCGTTGCCCAGTTCGGTTAGAAGCAGCGGTATCAAACGGCACACCCAGTACAACAAAATCAACATTGTCTGTTGTTTTGATATTTTCTAAACGCATAAATGTTCGAACTCCACAAAAGCGGGGAGATTGGGATGAATCTTTAGGTTTATACATGTAAAAAACCTCCTTTTAGAAATATTCTGTTTTTTATGAAATGCAAAAAGTGTGCCAAAAAAAAGAATAAGCTTTTTTGCAAAAAAATACGATGAATTAATTCAAAAATGAATTAAAAATAAAAAAACAATTCAAAAATGGATTTTAATCCAATTTTGAATTGATACCGTATTTTTTCAGTTTTCTCACTACGGTTGGCTGACTAATTCCAAGGTAATCTGCCATTTCATATGTTGTTTTGCATTGTTTTGCTGCGCGTAAGAGCCATTGTCGTTCTACCTGTTCCATTGCTTCTTTCAGCGTAGCGGGTTCTTTCTCTTTTTCTAACCATTGATTAGATAATGTAGATTGGGAATGTTTTTGGATAGAAAAAGGGAGATATTCAGGATAAATGGCTTTTGTTTCGGAGGTAATGACTAATCTTTCCATCATATTTTCTAATTCACGTACATTACCAGGCCAATCATAATGGACAAGATGGTCAACAATGGACGGATGAAAATATTTATCTGTATGGTATTTTTTGTTGAATTTTTTTAAAAAGTATTGTGCCAACATGAAAATGTCTTCTTTTCTCTCACGTAAAGCAGGTACATAAATGGGAATAACATGCAAACGATAAAATAAATCTTGACGGAATTTTCCCTGCTTCACCATTTCCTCCAAGTTCTGATTTGTCGAGGCAATAAGGCGAAAATCAATCGTTCTTTCTTTAATTCCCCCAACGCGTGTTACTTTTTTCTCCTGTAAAACTTTTAGTAGCTTCGCTTGCATCGAAAGTGGAAGTTCGCCAATTTCATCAAGAAAAAGAGTTCCCTTATCTGCTAATTCGATCAGTCCTGGCTTTCCGGTTTTTTGGGCGCCGGTAAACGACCCTTTTTCATATCCAAACATTTCTGATTCAAATAGAGATTCAGGAATAGCGCTGCAATTCACTTCGATAAATGGTTGGTTTCGTCTCGGGCTATTTTGATGGAGGGCACGGGCAAATACATTTTTCCCAACTCCAGACTCGCCAAGAAACAGAACGGTTGCATCTGATTTGGCAACCCGATGCACTAACTTCCAAATACGCTGCATGACTTTGCTTTGAATGATGATGTCTTCATGTTTTAATTCTTCCATTTCGATTTGATAATGTTCCATCTGCATTCTTAGTTTTTCATAATCTTCTTTTAAACGTTCTAATTCTGTTAAATCATGTGAAAAACTAATCACGCGGATAATGTTGTTTTGTTTATCAAATACAGGTACGCCTGTTGCCATTACGACACGACCAGTTGCGGTTTGTTGCATGACTTGAACTTCTTTTTTCTCCTTTAACACTTTGGCCGTAACAGAAGGGGAAAATATATTTTCTTTTTCTAATTGATATACGGACTTTCCAATAAGATAGGAAACTTCTTTTCCGTAAATGGAAAGGCAGTTTGGGCTAGCACGGAGAACAATTCCATTTCCATCTGTAATGACAATATTATCGTTAGATGATTTTAATATGGCACATAACTCTAATTCCAAAACATCCGTTATACTTTGCATGATCTTCCCTCCTAGTTGCCTATCAGAAATTACATTACTAATTATTCAAAGAAGCGGAAAATTCCTTTTTATTTGTCACAAAGTATTTGGCATGTTTTTTGCATCTATAAGCAAATGAATACAAAGTAATGGAGGGAGAAACAGATGAAGACAGAAGTGAAAAAATTTATACAGTTAAAAACAACGATCCCGGGACCAAAAGCAGCAGAATTACTAAGAAAAAAAGAACAGAACGTTCCTCGTGGACCATTTAATACAGTATCTACGTTTGCTGTCAAAGGAGAAGGCGCACTCTTAACAGATGTGGACGGAAACACGTTTATTGATCTTGCTGGGGCGATTGGAAGTCTCAATGTCGGTCATTGCCCGCCGAAAGTGGTAGAAGCGATTAAAGCTCAAGTTGACCAGTATATTCACCCTTGCTTTCATGTGATGATGTATGAGACGTATATTCAATTAGCAGAAAAATTAAATGAAATTACTCCAGGCACTCATCATAAGAAAACGTTTTTCCTAAACAGCGGAGCGGAAGCAGTGGAAAACGCTGTCAAAATTGCACGGAAGTATACAGGCAGAAAAGCGATTATCTCTTTTGAAAGAGGATTTCACGGACGGACACTTCTTGCGATGTCGCTAACGAGTAAAGTAAAACCATATAAATTTGGCTTTGGCCCATTTGCGCCAGATACGTATAAAATGCCGTATCCATATTATTATCGCAAGCCATCTGGTATGACAAATGAGGAATTAGATGCAGAGATTTTAAGACGTTTAGAAGACTTCTTTGTATCCGAAGTTCCAGCAGAAGAAGTAGCCGCAATTATCATGGAGCCGGTACAAGGGGAAGGTGGCTTTATTGTTCCGTCGAAAACGTTTGTGCAAGGGGTAAAACAAATTTGTGAAAAATATGGTATTCTATTTATAGCAGACGAAATCCAAACAGGATTTGGACGAACTGGAAAGATGTTTGCGATTGAACATTTTGATGTTGTACCGGATTTAATAACCATGTCGAAATCCATTGGAGCAGGTGTACCAATCAGTGCGGTTACGGGAAGAGCAGAAGTAATGGATGCGCCAAATCCAGGAGAAATCGGCGGGACATATGGAGGTAGTCCTCTTGGCTGTGTAGCGGCGCTGCAAGTTATTAATATGCTGCAACAAGAGCAGTTAGTTGAGCGTGCCAATGTGATCGGGCAAACGGTAATGAACCGGTTCAGACCGCTTCAGGAAAAATACGAAACAGTTGGTGATGTACGTGGGCTTGGAGCAATGGTGGCAATAGAATTTGTGAAGGATTCTGAGACAAAAGAGCCGAATAAAGAATTAACAGCGGCAATTTTGCAAGAATGCCATCAACGCGGTGTCATTGTCATGAGCGCTGGCATATACAGCAACGTCATTCGTCTATTAACACCGCTTGTGATTACAGATGAGCAGTTAGAGGAAGCGTTGGATGTGATGGAGGAAGTTATTAGTGAATTGGCATGATGTTCTAAGGTAAAAAAGTATGAAGAAAGAGGGGGAAACGATGAAAACAGCGCTGGACAAAAAGAAACTCTATATTAACGGTGAATGGGTGGAAGCGAAATCGTATACAACGCTGACATCCCCGTACTCCGGCGAGGCGCTGGCGGAAATCCCTGTAGCGACGGAGGAAGAAGTCGAGCAGGCCATCGCCGCGGCTTATGAAGCAAGAAAAACGATGGCAAGCATGCCGGCGTACAAGCGGGCGGAGATTTTAGAAAAAGTCGTCTCGCAGCTGCAAGAGCGCGCAGAAGAAGCGGCGCGAATCATTGCGCTCGAAGCAGCCAAACCGATTACAACGGCAAAAGGAGAAGTGGCGCGGACGATTCAAACGTACAAATTTGCCGCTGAAGAAGCAAAACGGATTCATGGCGAAACGATTCCACTTGACGCGGCCCCAGGCGGGGAAAATCGCGTCGCGTTTACTGTAAGAGAACCGATCGGCGTCATCGGTGCGATTACGCCGTTTAACTTTCCAATGAACTTGGTGGCGCATAAACTTGGCCCGGCCATTGCTTCGGGCAATACGGTCGTGTTAAAGCCGGCAAGCCAAACTCCGCTTTCTGCATACTTTATCGCTGAGCTATTTGAAAACGCAGGGCTACCAAAAGGAGCGCTAAACGTTGTAACAGGAAGTGGCAGAACGGTCGGCGATAAAATTGTCACCGATCCGCGCATCAGCATGATCACCTTTACTGGCAGTCCGGAAGTCGGAATCGGCATCCGCAACAAAGCGGGCTTGAAACGAGTCACGCTCGAACTTGGTTCGAACTCGGCCGTCATTATCGATGAACAGGTGGATATTGACCGCATTATTCCACGATGCGTTTTTGGTGCGTTTTCGTTCCAAGGTCAAGTATGTATCTCGCTTCAGCGCATTTACGTGCATGAGAAGCGGTACGATGAGTTTGTTGAAAAATTTATTGCCGCTGCGAAACAACTAAAAGTAGGAGATCCATTGGATGCAAACACGGATGTTTCCGCGTTAATCACGCCAAAAGACGTCGACCGGGCATTGCAATGGATTGAAGAAGCCAAACAAGGTGGAGCAACGGTTGCCCTCGGCGGCGAACGAGAAGGAAATGTGCTGCTTCCAACCGTTATTTTGGACGCAAAACCGACGATGAAAGTATCGTGTCAAGAAGTGTTCGCCCCAATCGTTCTCATTAACCGCGTTCGTTCGATCGAAGAGGCGATTGAGCTTATCAACGACTCACGCTACGGATTGCAAGCGGGCGTATATACGGATAACGTACATGTCGCCTGGGAAGCGGCAGAAAAATTGCATGTTGGGGGCGTGCTCATTAACGACATCCCGACTTTCCGTGTCGATCATATGCCATACGGCGGCGTGAAAGAAAGCGGATTCGGTCGCGAAGGGCTTCGCTATGCGATTGAAGAGATGACAGAATTGAAACTCGTTATTTTCAATCGCAATCGGTAATCATGAAGAGGCTGTCTCAAAAGGTCGTTAAACCGACCTTTTGGGGACAGCCTCTGTTTCTTTTCTTTACTATTTGGTTATTTATTCCTTTTTTGAAGCAGGAATTTCTCCTTATTTCTGAATTTTATCCTGTTTTTTCTTTGTTAGATCAGTTGTTTTTCTTTTCTTAGAAAAAAGAATAGGGTGGCTGGTTAATTCAGAAGTGAATTTTTTTAATTCTAAAATGAATTAAAAATGGTCATCTCAGTGATTGATATAAAAATGAATAACAAATAACACGGAAGGCAGATTAGATGAAGTACGCACAAGTGGAATATGGAGGCGAGAAAATTAGCTGCTCTCTATCTTCTCTAAAATGATTCTGAAATTTTAGAGAATAGAAAATAGGTTGTTATGAGAATAAAACGGCGCTAGAAAAATTCATAAAATTTTTAATTATATAAATGTTGGTATGAAATTTGCATTTTATTTTTATGGGCAAACTGATTTGCTAAAGGGGAGAATGTACATGACAGAGAACAACTGGATACACCTCTTTCACAAAATGTCGGATTTACTTGCGCCAACGATGGCCAAAGACCATCCGAACTTGCCAGTGGTGAAAGAAGAAGGATGCTACTACTATGGATTGGATGGAAAAAAATATCTTGATTTTACTTCCGGTATTGCAGTGGCCAACACAGGACATCGCCATCCGAAAGTAGTACAAGCAATCAAAGATGCTGCAGACCGCCTTATGCATGGGCCGAGCGGAGTAATCATGTATGAATCGATCCTTCGTTTGGCTGAAGAGTTAACACATATTCTACCTAAAGGGTTGAATTGTTTCTTTTTTGCGAACAGCGGAACGGAGGCGATCGAAGGAGCTATTAAATTGGCAAAACATGTGACGAGAAGGCCATATGTCATTTCGTTTACGGGATGTTTTCATGGTCGTTCTTTAGGGGCGCTGAGTGTAAGTACGTCCAAAAGCAAATACCGAAAATATTTACAGCCAAACGGATTGACGTATCAACTGCCATATGCCAATTCAAAAGATTGTCCGGACGGGGAAGATCCGGATGTGTATTTTGCGAATAAGCTTGAAAAAGACGCGGCTTCTTTGTTTGCTCACCAAGTCACTCCGGAAGAAGTGGCGTGCATGATTTTGGAACCGGTGCTTGGAGAAGGCGGGTATATTGTGCCTCCTAAAGGCTGGCTGCGCAAAATAAGAGAAATTTGTGACCGTCACGGAATTTTACTCATTTTCGATGAGGTGCAGACAGGTTTTGGACGCACTGGTGAATGGTTTGCGGCACAAACATTTGGTGTCACTCCGGACATTATGGCGATCGCCAAAGGAATTGCTTCCGGCCTTCCGCTAAGCGCGACGGTTGCCTCGAAAGAGTTGATGCAGCAATGGCCGCTAGGGAGTCATGGTACGACATTTGGAGGCAATCCAATCGCATGTGCGGCAGCGCTTGCCACATTAGAAGTATTTAAAGAAGAAAATTTGCTGGAAAATTGTCGGGTAGTTGGGAAATATGCTCGCGAAAAGCTGGAAACGTTAAAAGCGAAGCATCCAGTGATTGGAGACGTACGATCAATTGGGCTCATGATCGGTATTGAGATTGTTCATCCACATACTGGCGAACCGAACGGAGAGGGAGTGATGAATATTTTGAACCGCTGCCTGCAAAAAGGAGTTCTTTTCTATCTATGCGGAAATAAAGGAGAGGTCATTCGCATGATCCCGCCGCTGACTGTGACGAAAGAGCAGATTGACGAAGGATTAAACATGCTAGACGAAGCATTGACAGAATATGAAATAGAAATTGGCGCACATCCACTGGTGACGAAAATGACTGGGAAATAACAGCAGTTCATTTGTTTAAAAATAAGAGGATGGGGGGAATTTTCATGAACATACTTGATACAGGGGTTATTCTATTTTATTTTCTTCTTTTAATTATCGTGGGTATTTTTGGAGTGAAAAAAGCGAAAACGGTAGAAGACTACGCGCTTGCAGGCAGAAATCTCGGATTGTTTATCTATCTTGGTTGTCTGTCTGCGGTCATTCTTGGCGGCGCCTCGACGATTGGAACAGCTAAATTAGGGTATCAATTCGGGCTTTCAGGTATGTGGTTTGTATTTATGATAGGTCTTGGAATTACCGTACTCGGTTTATTTTTTACGAATCAAATTTATGGTGCGAATGTTACTACGATTAGTGAATTGCTTGGACGTCGGTACAATAAAGAAACACGTTTGATTAGTGCGCTTGTAGCAGCCATTTACACGATGATGGTCTCTGTTACGCAAGTAATAGGAATGGGCACCATTATTCATGCCGTGCTAGGTTGGAATATGGCTGTTTCGATGTTAGTCGGTGGGGGAATCGTGCTGTTTTATACGATTCTCGGGGGAATGTGGAGCGTTACCATGACAGATATTATTCAGTTTATCATCATGACAGTCGGCATTTTTTTCGTTATGCTGCCGATGAGTTTGTCCTATGTTGGCGGATGGAAATCGCTCTCTGAACAATTGCCTGCCACGCATTTTGATCTGACGTCAATGGGATGGACGAATATTTTTCAGTACTTTTTGCTATATACTTTAGGAATGGTTGTATCGCAGGATATTTGGCAGCGGGTGTTTACGGCACGTACAACAAAAATTGCCCGAAGCGGTGCGGTATACGCTGGTCTATACAGCTTTGCCTATGCATTAGCATTAAGTATTATTGGTATGTGTGCGGTAATTGTTTTCCCAACCATTAATGATCCGCAAAATGTATTTGCAAAAATGTCGCTAACGATCTTGCCGCACGGTTTGTTAGGACTCATTTTGGCAAGTGTTTGTTCTGCGCTCATGTCTACTGCTTCTGGGACATTACTCGCTTCTTCAACTCTTTTATCACATGATATTTTGAAGCAATATTGGCTAAAAGACATTAGTGATCAAAAGTTTGTTTTTCTGTCAAGAATGATCACTTTAGCCATTGGAGTTATCGCAATTACGTTTGCCATCTGGATTCAAGATGTGCTCGTCGCATTGGATGTGGCTTATGCGATTTTATCTGGCGCAATTTTTGTTCCTGTGGTTCTCGGTTTCTTCTGGAAAAGGGCGACAGCGAAAGCCGGTTTCTATTCAATTATTATTAGTTCGTTGGTCGTGCTTATCGGTTTGGCGATGGAAGGATTAAGTTCTACTAATCCGATTATGTATGGGATTGCAGCTAGCATTATTTCTATGATTATCTTTTCTTATCTGCAACCATCTTCCAACATACAAAAAGGTGACATCGTATTGGAAGAGTTGGAAGATGAACAAAGCGCGTTTTAACGTATTTTATTTGGAAATCCGTATCTCCTTTTAGGTGATACGGTTTTTTTCTTGAAAAATTAAAGGAGTTTTACAATAAAATGAGGAATTTAATATAAGAAATTTGGACAAGCAAGGGGGATAAACATGGAAACGGTCGTCCTATCATTTTCAGGGAATGTGGCGGTATTGGAGCTGAACCGCCCAGATTCGCTCAACGCGATGGATGTGCAAATGCTCAACGAACTGGTCGAAGCGTTGCGGCAAATTGAACAAAGCGATGCATCCATCGTCGTGATCCGCGGCAGAGGAAGAGGATTTTCCGCCGGCGGCGATATTAAGACGATGCTCAGCGTCGATGATCCAGGCCAATTTCACGGTGTGATGAATACGATCAAGGAAATGATCATGGCGTTGTACACGATGCCGAAAGTCGTTGTCTCGGTCGTTCACGGACCGGCAGCGGGACTCGGGCTAAGCTTTGCTTTAGCGAGCGATTATGTCATCGCCACGAAAGAAGCGCGTTTGGCGATGAACTTTATCGGCATCGGCCTGATTCCAGACGGCGGGGGCCATTTCTTGTTAGCGAAACGGGTCGGCGAAGTGAAAGCAAAGCATATCATTTGGGAAGGAAAACCGATGAACGCTGACGAAGCGTATGAACTTGGCATTGTTGATTTCGTCGTCGAAGACGAACAGCAAGTTGAACAAAAAATCGCCGAATGGCAGACAAAACCGCTGCAAGCAATGATCGCAACGAAGACGTTATACGCCAAGTTGACAAAAGACGAATTGTTAAAAGTGCTTCAGCTCGAAACAGAAGCGCAGCAAAAAATGCGGCAAACGGAAGACCATCGTGAAGGCGTCCGCGCCTTTTTAGAAAAACGGAAGCCGAAGTTTCAAGGGAAATAAACGAAAATGCTGAACGGCTCTTGCCTAAAAAAGTTTTTAGGTAAGAGTTGTTTTTGTGGAAAAAATTATTTTATTAATTAGCACGGAAGAAAGAACGGCAAATAAAAAACTTTTATTTAACAGGATTTAAACCATTTTTAGAAATCCCGATCAATCCAACCGAATCCATCGTCAAAAATTTGGATAGCGAAAAAATTAGAAACTATTAAATTTACGAGCGTCTGCTTCCCATTGACTTCTTTCAGTTTTCGGCTGTATGTATCGAATATGTAGAGCAAATTCAGCCAGATGTGGTTATATCGCTTGATCTTGCAGTAGGGAGTACAAAAATTAAGCCTAAACGGGTCGCAATCAATGTAAAGACGGCAGGACTGATAACCTGGAGTACGGGTACAAGATGAGATGATTACACACGACAGGACTGCTGCCTATTTCCTGACATTGCTGATTCGGTGCTTCATCAATGTGCTAAATGAAAAAATATTGAAAAAATAATAAAAAGAGATTGAAAAAAAGTGGAAAAAGGATTACACTTTTAAATAAAATAGAGCAAGCGCTTTCTCACTATTTAAAATACTGACAAGCGAAAGACTGGTGAAATATGAAAGTAACAATTTATGATGTAGCAAAACAAGCAGGTGTATCTATATCAACTGTATCCAGAGTTATCAATAATACAGGACGCATTAGTGAAAAAACGAGAAAAAAAGTATTGCAAGTAATGGAAGAGTTACATTATCAGCCCAGTATGGTAGCGTCTGCATTGACTGGAAAACGGACACGTACGATTGGTCTTATTATTCCGGACGTAGCGAATCCGTTTTTTTCTGAAATTGCCAGAAAAGTAGAAGATCGCGGGAGAGAACTGGGTTTTAATGTGTTAATGTGCAATACTGATAATAATGCAGAGACAGAAGAAATGTATCTTTCTCTCCTAAAACAAAAAAGTGTAGACGGTATTATTATCGGGACAACCACAAAAAACTATACTGTTTTAAATCAATTATTACAAGAAAAATTCCCATTGGCGTTTATTGCTCAAGATATCCCTGAGTTAGCTATTAACGTTGTTAGAGTTGATGATTTCTTAGGCGGATATCAAGCTGTATCCCATTTAGTATCTTTAGGTCATAAAAAGATTGCCATCATGTTAGGTAACTTAAGCAGAACAAGTGATAAATACCGCTTGCAAGCTTACCGTCAGGTGATGGAAGAGAACGGATTAAAGTATGATGAAAAATGGATTGTGTGTACGGATTATTCACTAAAAGATGGAAAAAGAGCGGCATTAGAATTACTTGAATCCTCGCCGAGACCAACCGCTATTTTTGCATGCTTTGATTCGTTGGCCATTGGCGTTTACCAGGCTGCAAAGGAGTTGGGGCTTAACATTCCAAATGATTTATCCATCGTAGGATTTGATAATACTATACTGTCTACCATTGTAGATCCGCCGTTAACGACAGTAGCGCAACCGATTGATGAAATGGGACGGCAAGTGGTGGATTTGCTAATTGATGAGATAGAAGGAAATAATGGTACAAAGCAGCGAATAATTTTACCACCTGAATTAATCATACGACAGTCTACAAAATCGCTATAAATTATATTAGTAATCGGGGAGCTGATGATAAATTGCTCCTTTTTTTTATTTTGTTAATGAATATTCGTTTTATAACAAAAATTTTATAAATTCAGAAAAAAATAGTTGATATGATGAGATGTTACAGATAAAATAAAAGTAAATGAGAAAGCGCTTGCTCAAAAAATGATCTTTTATTCATTAATAAAAACTAAATATAGTAGTTTTGCTTAGCAAATTCAAATAAAAAAGCTGAAGTATTCGGGAAAGCGCTTCCTTTGATAAGTTGGCATGTGTTTTTGGACTGAATCTACAAGAAAGGAGAAAAGCAAGTTATGACACAAGTAAAGGTAGGGATCTTAGGTGCAGGAGGAATCGCTAAGGTACATACGTCAATTCTCAAAAGAGATGAGCGAGTTCAGATTGTTGGAGTAGCAGATATTGTAGAGGAACGGGCGGCGGCACTGGCAAAAGAAGCTGGAAGTGCGAAGCCAGTTAAAAGTTTAGAAGACTTGTTCGAACTTGGTGTGGATGCGGTTTATGTGACAACTCCAAACACATTGCATGTGGAACCTGTGTTGAAATGTTTACAACAAAATGTTCATGTGTTTTCCGAAAAACCAATGGCTACTTCCTTAGAAGAGGCGGAACAAATAAAAAAAGCGACCAAGACATCAAAAGCAATATACAATTTAGGAATGAATCGCCGATACGCGTCTGTTTATAAAAAGGTAAAAGAGCTCATTGCTTCGGGAGAAGTAACTCCATATTTAGCAAACGTCAAAATGAATCGTGGTGAATTATTAAATCCTGCGTGGACAGCGGATCCAAAAGTTACAGGTGGATTTTTATATGAAACTCCTTTTCATTTAATGGATCTGTGTCGGTATTTATTTGGGGAAGTACAAACGGTTTATTGTGAAGCTAGACAGAATATTTCCAAGGCGGAGTTAGATACATTTGCAATTATGATCACTTTTGCATCAGGAACTCTTGTTAACTTTGTGACTTATGCTCATGCCGGATGGAGTTTCCCATTTGAGAGTCTAGAAGTTTACGGAAAATATTGTACGATCGCGACACAAGAGCTCGAAAAGGTCATGTATGCGCCAGGTTTGCACCAACCAGCACAAATCAGTGATTTTTATCAATTGTCCATTGAAGAAAAATGGGGATATGCGGAGGAAGATCGTTTATTTATCGATGCCATTATTCACGGAACGAAGCCTCCGGTCACAGCTGAAGATGGCTTCCGATCCATTCAACTGTTAGAAGCAATATATGAAAGTGCAAAGACTGGAAAAATGATTGATTTCCGTCAAACGACTTCTACTCCGTAAACAAGTAGGTGATGATATGGGGAAAAAACAAGTTCGGATTGGAATGGTAGGTTATAAATTTATGGGGAAGGCTCATAGCCATGCTTTTCGCGATATTCCCTTTTTCTTTGATACTGAAGTTGTTCCGGTTTTACAGGCAATTGCCGGAAGAAACGAACAAGGGGTAAAACAGGCAGCTGAAAAGATGGGATGGGCCTCTTATGAAACCGATTGGCGACGCCTCATTGAACGTGATGATATTGACGTCATTGATATCGTTACACCGAACAATACGCATGCTGAGATTGCTATTGCTGCTGCGAGAGCAGGAAAACATATTATTTGTGAAAAACCGCTGGCGTTAACTTTGGAACAATCTTTAGAAATGCTTGAGGCCGTGAAAAAAGCTGGTGTCGTCCATATGATTTGTCACAATTACCGATTTGCCCCGGCTGTCCGGTTTGCCAAACAACTAATTAAACAAGGCCGGTTAGGGAAAATCTATCATATTCGTGCGACATTCTTGCAAGATTGGCTGATGGACCCTAATTTCCCATTAATATGGCGACTGAAAAAAGAAGTATCCGGCTCAGGCACGCACGGGGATCTCGGGGCACATATTATTGATTTAGCACGTTTCCTGGTAGGGGAATTTAGCGAAGTAGTCGGAATGATGGAAACGTTCATTAAAAAGCGTCCATTAGGCGATATGGACATTCATCTAAAAGGACAAGCGGAAAGTGGCGAATGGGGAGAAGTTGACGTGGACGATGCCTCTGCATTTTTAGCTCGCTTTGAAAATGGAGCGTTAGGTGTATTCGAAGTGACCCGTTTTAGCAGAGGAAACCGTGCCGGAAATCGCTTCGAAATTAATGGAGAGCGCGGTTCGATTCGCTGGGATATGGAAAATATGAACAACCTGCAAGTCTATTTAGAAGAGGACGAACGTGGTTTACAAGGATTTCGCACAATTAACTGTACGGAAGTAGAACATCCATACGCATCAGCTTATTGGCCGGCTGGTCACATTATCGGTTATGAGCACACATTTATCAACCTATTGGCTGAAATGATGAACGGGATTGCAAACGGGTATAGTCCTGCCCCTAATTTCGAAGATGGTGTTCGCAATCAGGCAGTATTAGAAGCTGTCGAACGTTCTGTGCAAACAGGCAAATGGGTCAAAGTATCTGAATTATTAAAATCGGCACAATTACAAACGAATTGACGTGAAGGAATGTTGTTAGTAGATAATTCAGGATCTTCTTTACTATGTTAAGAAAGCGATTACATTTATTTGAAAGGTGTGTTGTTTGATGACAGTTCGGTGTGCTGTTCTCGGCTTAGGCCGGTTAGGTCATCATCATGCCAAAAATTTAGCTACCCATCAGATTAGCGGTGCGCAATTAGTCAGCGTTGTAGATCCGATGGAAGACCGTGCTGAACAGTTTGCCAAAGAATTTGGAATTGAACATTGGACGAAAAATCCAGATGAAGTTTTTGAAGACCCACACATTGATGCGGTCATTATTGTGACTCCGACAAGCACCCATGCGGATATGATTCAACGCGCAGCGAGAAATGGAAAAGCGATCTTTGTTGAAAAGCCACTTACCCAAAGTTTAGAAGAAGCAGATGAAATTATTCAAACTATTAAACAATATAATGTCATTTGCCAAGTTGGTTTTATGAGAAGATTTGATCCTGCTTATGCCGAAGCAAAGCGAAGAATTGAAGCAGGAGATATTGGAAAACCTATCTATTTTAAAGGAATTACTCGCGATGCTGGTTCGCCGCCTGCGGAATTTATTAAACATAGCGGGCGTGTGTTTTTAGACGTCTCTATTCATGACTACGATATTGCGAGATATTTGATGGGAGCCGAAATTACGTCCGTTTCTGCGCATGGAAGAGTGTTATTGCATCCATTTATGGAAGAGTTTAAAGATGTCGATCAAGCGATTACGTATGTACATTTTGATTCTGGTGCAGCAGGCGATATTGAAGCAAGCCGCAACTCTCCTTACGGTCACGATATCCGCACTGAAATTATTGGTACAGAAGGGTCGCTTTTTATCGGGACGCTTCGCAACCAAAATGTGACGTTGTTAAATTCGAAAGGCAGCACATATGAGATTATCCCGGACTTTCAAACGAGATTTAACGATGCTTACCGCTTAGAACTTGTTCATTTTATTGAATGTGTTCAAAATAATCAAATGCCAAAAGTAACAGAAATAGATGGCAAAGTAAATTTAAAAATCGCTATTGCAGCGACGGAGTCTTTTGATAGTGGCAAAACGGTTTATATCAAGGGAGAATGTCTAGAAAAAAGTTATTAATTCAGAGAAGGTAACGATGCTGTCACAAGCTCGTTTACCATATAAAAAACAAGGGGGAGAAGGATAAAATGAAGGTCCAAAAGAAGTGGGTTTCGTTTATGCTTTTATTACTGCTTAGTTTTACTTTGTTAGTCGGGTGTAGCGGAAAGCAGGAAACTGCCCAAACATCAGGGGATAAGTCAGGGAAAATTGTAATTGGGGCTGCTCTTCCGGATTTTGATGACAAATGGCTAAGCTATTTGCAAGATGGAATGAAAGAATATGCCAAAACGCAAAAAGATGTCGAAGTAATCTATGTCGATGCAATGAATGATGCTAGTAAACAGTTATCTCAAGTCGAAAATTTCATTCAGCAAAAAGTCGATGCGATTGTATTAATACCGGTAGACACGGTTTCTGCGCCGGAAATGGTCGATAGAGCGAATCAAGCTAATATCCCGATTGTGGTCGTTAATAGAATTTTTGATGGTGTAGATAAAGCTACTGCTTATGTTGGTTCAGAGTCCATTAAAGCAGGTATCATGCAAATGGAAGAAGTGGCGAAATTACTTAACGGAAAAGGCAATATTGCGATTATGAACGGACAGATGGGGCATGAGGCACAAATAAAAAGAACAGAAGGAAATAAACAAGTTATTAAAAAATATCCGGATATGAAAGTTGTACTGGAAGGAACTGCAGAATGGGATAGAGCGAAAGGTATGTCTTTAATGGAAAACTGGCTTCAGTCTGGAAAGAAAATTGATGCAGTGGTGTCCAATAATGATGAGATGGCGATCGGGGCTATTATGGCATTGGAAGACGCAGGGAAGCTCGATGACGTCATTGTAGCAGGAGTTGATGCTACGCCAGACGCGTTAGAATACGTAAAAGAAGGAAAATTAAAAGTTACTGTTTTCCAAAACGCCAAAGGGCAAGGACAAGGTGGACTAGAAATTGCGATTAAAGCGGCAAAAGGAGAAAAAGTAGAAAAGTTCAATTGGATTCCGTACGAATTAGTAACGAAAGATAATGTAGAAGAGTACATCAAGAAGTGGCAATAATATCATTTTTATAGTTAAGGGGAAGGATATTGCTGCGGTCAATATCCTTCCTAAAAAGAGATAATCTTAGCGAAAATGAGGGAAAGCCTATGAGCAAAGATTATGTGTTAGAAATGATTGATATTACAAAAGAGTTTCCAGGAGTTAAGGCATTAGATGGTGTGCAACTTAAAGTGAGAAAAGGAACTGTTCATGCGCTAATGGGGGAAAACGGTGCGGGGAAATCGACATTAATGAAGATACTGATAGGAATTTATACTCCAGATAAAGGAAAAATGATATTTGATGGAGAGGAATTAAAATTTGCCAATATTAAGCAAGCTCTTGATAAAGGTATTTCTATGATTCATCAAGAACTTAGCCCGATCCCAAATATGACAGTAGCAGAAAACATTTTTTTAGGAAGAGAACCTAGTTATCGCTTTACAGGATGGGTGAAAACGAAAGAGTTGGAAGAAAAAACAAGAAAGTTATTTGAAAGACTTGGAATTCATATTGATCCAAATACTAAAATGTCGGACCTTAGTATTGCTAATACACAAATGGTAGAAATCGCGAAAGCTATTTCTTATAACTCTAAGCTAATTATTATGGATGAACCTACATCCGCTATTACGGAGAAGGAAGTTCACCATCTGTTTAACATTATTCGTGCCTTGAAAAAAGAAGGCGTGTCAATTATTTATATTACCCATAAGATGGATGAGGTAGAGCAGATTACAGATGAAGTAACTGTATTAAGAGATGGAAAGTATATAGGAACGAGACCAAGCAATCAGATTTCGAAAGATGAATTGATTCAAATGATGGTGGGAAGAGAATTAAATCAAATTTTTCATAAACAACCTGCCCAAATAGGAGAAGTGGCATTATCAGTAAAAGGACTAACGAAAAAAGGAAAGTTTGAGGATATTAGTTTTGAAGTACGGAAAGGGGAAATTGTAGGATTTGCCGGTTTGATGGGGTCAGGGAGGACAGAAGTGTTAGAGAGCATCTTTGGAATTACCCGGCTTGATTCTGGCGAAATTTACATTAATGGCAATAAAGTAAACATTCGCTCCACAAGAGATGCGATCAAATATGGAATGGGATTATTGACAGAAGATCGAAAGTTGACGGGATTATTTTTACCATTATCCGTTCAAGACAATATGATTACTGTAACTGTCGATCAATATGCAAAAGCAGGATTTTTACAACAAAGAAAAATTCATGATGACTGTCAGAGACTGGCTGAACAACTTGCTATTAAAACACCTAGCTTGCAACAACTTATTAAATATTTAAGTGGAGGAAATCAGCAAAAAGCGTTAATTGCTAGATGGCTGCTTCATGACCCTGACATTTTGTTCCTCGACGAACCAACAAGGGGAATTGACGTTGGTGCAAAATCAGAAATTTATAATTTGATTTTTGAGCTAGCGAGGAAGGGAAAAGCGATTGTTGTTGTTTCTTCAGAACTGCCAGAAATATTAGGATTAAGTGATCGGGTTATCGTAATGCATGAGGGAAGAAAAACAGGTGAATTAACTAGAGAAGAAGCAACACAAGAACGCATTATGCAGTTAGCAACGGGGGAATTGGCAGAAAACAAGCTATAACGATTGGGGGAATGAACATGGAAAGTCAAATTTCTGTTACCAATAAACGAGAAAAATCGAGTGTATCTTCTACCTCTAAAGAAAAAGTCTATCGATTTTTAAATCGATATGGCATGTTAATGATCCTTGTTGCGTTGATCATTTTGATGTCAATCCTTTCACCGACTTTTTTCACAACAGGAAATTTATTAAACATCGTTAGACAGATGTCTGTCGTAGGGATCGTCGCTATCGGCGTGACAATCGTTATTATTACCACTGGAATAGATTTATCGTCAGGATCTGTAATTGCTCTTGTTTCTGTTGTCGCGGCTAGTTTCGCACATCCAGATACGTACCCGGTTGTCGTCCCGATTATCATTGGGCTAGGCTTGGGACTTCTTACAGGTATTATCAATGGAACCATTATTTCCAAAGCTAACATTGCTCCGTTTATTGTCACGTTAGGAATGATGACGGCTGCACGAGGAGCGGCATTATTGTTCAGCGATGGGAGACCAATCGGAAATTTATCAGATTCTTTTAAATTTATTGGCCAAGGAACGTTGGCGGGGATTCCTGTTCCAATTATTATCTTTGGGTTAGTAGGGTTTATTTCATATATTCTCTTAAATAAAACAAAATTTGGCAAATATGTATATGCTATCGGTGGCAACGAACAAGCCGCTATTATTGCTGGCGTTAATGTAGATAAGTATAAGATTTTCGTATATGGATATGCCGGTTTGTTGTCAGGGCTTGCTGGAATTATTTTAACATCACGTATATCATCTGGTCAGCCGACAGCAGGGTTGATGTATGAATTAGACGCAATCGCAGCGGCTGTTATTGGCGGTACAAGTCTCTCTGGTGGGATTGGCACGATTGGCGGTACGATTATTGGTGCGCTTATTATTGGTGTGATGAATAACGGACTAGATTTGTTAAATGTTTCTCCATATTGGCAACAAATTTTAAAAGGAGTCATTATTACTGTTGCTGTATTTATTGATTCTCGTAAAAATCGCAAATCGTAGGGTGGGGAAATCATAATGAAAATCGCGTTTAACGAAGCGACTACGCTGAAAAATTCCACATTAAAAAAGAACTTAGAACTTTGCGAAAAATATGGATATGACTTGATCGAAATCCGACTTGATAAGTTAAGAGAGTTTCTCGTTGACCATACCGTAGAAGACTTAAAAACATTTTTTGAACATCATCGAATCAAACCGTATGCATTTAATGCATTAGAGTTTATTACATTCAGAGATCAAGAAGGATATGAACAAATACGAAACGATTTGCAATTTTTATGTCAGATTGGCGAAGTAATTAATTGTAAAACGGTGATTGCTGTTCCGACCTTTGACATTGGTGATTATACAAAATTGGAAATAAAAAAAGAAACGGTTCGAGTGTTACACGAGCTAGCACAATTAGCAGAACCATATGGAATACGGTTGGCATTGGAATTTTGTGGGTACCCGAATTGTTCAGTCAATACTTTTGCTCAAGCGTATGATATCGTCCAAGAAGTGAATCGAGATAATGTTGGTATTGTGCTAGATTGTTTCCATTTTCACGCAATGAATTCCCGTATCGAAGATTTACAAGTGGCAGACCCGTCGAAAATTTTCGTATTTCATATTGATGATTGTGAAGATTTACCGGTTGGAGCGCTGCGCGACCATCACCGTGTATGGCCGGGAGATGGGGCTATTGATTTAAATCGAATTTTGCATGCTTTAAAGGAGATTGGTTATGACGAAATGGCTTCAGTAGAACTGTTTCGACCGGAGTATTGGGAATGGGATATAGAAAAAACGATTAAAACAGCTAAAGAGAAAACGGAAAAAATATTAAGCAGCTATTTTGAATTAAGCAAAACGTGAGAAAGGTGGGAAGAAAAATTATGGGGACAGTTCGGATGACGACAGCACAGGCGTTGATTAAGTTTTTGAAACAGCAATATGTCGAATTCGATGGGAAAGAACAAAAATTTGTCAAAGGAATTTTTACAATTTTCGGACATGGGAATGTACTTGGAATTGGCCAAGCGCTTGAAGAAGATCCTGGGGAATTAGAAGTATACCAAGGTCGCAATGAACAAGGGATGGCCCACGCTGCAATTGCTTTTGCAAAACAAAAACACCGAAAGCAAATTATGGCATGTACTTCTTCGGTAGGACCAGGATCAGCAAATATGGTAACAGCTGCAGCAACTGCTTCGGCCAATAATATTCCAGTTTTGTTACTTCCAGGGGACACGTTTGCAACAAGACAGCCTGATCCAGTTCTTCAGCAAATTGAGCATTATCACGATTTAACGATTTCTACAAATGATGCATTCCGTGCGGTCAGTAAGTATTGGGATCGAATCAGCCGTCCGGAACAACTCATGACAGCAATGATTCATGCGATGAGGGTACTGACGGACCCGGCCGACACTGGTGCAGTCACTATTGCCCTGCCGCAGGATGTCCAAGGTGAAGTCTATGATTTTCCAGAATACTTCTTCCGAAAACGTGTCCATCGCATCGAGCGTCGGGTGCCGACCGCATCGGATATAAAAGATGCAGTAGATCTCATTTGTAAAAAGAAAAAGCCGATTATTATCTGCGGCGGCGGTGTCCGATACTCGGAAGCAGCCGAAACATTAAAAAGATTTTCTGAAAAGTTTCATATCCCTTATGGTGAAACACAGGCCGGCAAAAGCGCCATTGAAAGCACCCATCCTTACAATCTCGGAGGAATCGGGGTAACCGGCAATCTGGCCGCGAATATGATTGCCAAAGAGGCAGACCTTGTTATTGGTATTGGTACACGGTATTCCGATTTTACAACCGGTTCAAAACTGTTGTTCCAAAATCCAAACGTAGAGTTTTTAACCATTAACGTATCGGAATATCATGCGTATAAGCTAGATGCGGTGAAAATCGTGGCAGATGCCAAACTAGCGCTTCTTGCCCTTGAGCGGGAACTGGAGAAGGTCGGTTATCGCTCAGGATATCAAAATGAAATAGAAATAGCAAAATCAAAATGGGACGCTGAATTAAAACGCTTGTATGAAGTAAGATACACCGGGAAGGATTTTGTACCAGAAATCGCCGGGCATCTTGATGAAGCTTTACCAGAGTTTTCCGAAACATTCGAATCCCGTTTAACGCAAACCGAAGTAATAGGTGTGATCAATGAACTTATTGATGAAGATGCGATTATCATCGGAGCATCAGGAAGCTTACCTGGCGATTTACAACGAATGTGGGTATCGCGTAAACCGAATACGTATCACATGGAATACGGCTATTCGTGCATGGGGTACGAAATCTCTGGGGCTCTTGGAGTAAAAATGGCAGAGCCGGATAAAGAGGTATACGCGTTTGTAGGCGACGGTAGTTATTTAATGCTTCATTCAGAGTTGATTACGAGTATTCAAGAACAGAGAAAAATCAATGTTGTACTATTTGATAATGCTGGTTTTGGATGCATTAACAACCTACAAATGGAAAATGGAATGGGCAGCTTCGCCACAGAATTCCGCTATCGTAATACGGAAACGGGACGGTTGGACGGAAAGTTCATCGCCATCGATTTTGCGCAAAGTGCTGCGGGCTATGGCGTGAAAACGTATAAGGTACACACGCTTGAACAGCTAAAGGAAGCAATCGAGGATGCGAAAAAACAAACTGTATCAACGTTAATTGATATTAAGGTTCTACCAAAGACGATGACACATGGCTATGAATCGTGGTGGCATGTTGGAATTGCAGGGACCTCCCGTAATCCAAAAGTAAGGGAAGCCTATATGAGAAAAGAGAATGAGCTGAAAAAGGCACGGAAATACTGACAAAACGAGGTGTACAAAAATGGAACCAAAAAAGCAAATAACCAATCCATTTCGAATCGGTATCGCCCCAATCAGCTGGGTTAACGATGATATCCCTGGTCTTGGCGACCATTATACGCAGGATCAAGTATTATCGGAGATGGCGTCGCTGGGGTATATTGCAACTGAAATGGGGAGGCTTTTTTCACAAGATCCTCCATCATTAAAATCGAAGCTAGAAAAATACGGAATTCAACTAGCAAGCAAATTTATAGGTGTATTATTTTCTGATGAAACGCGTTTGGAAGAGGAGCTGCAGTCGTTTCAGACATGGGTGAATTATTTGCATGAAATGGGTTGTAAGTACGTTATTGTGTGTGAAATGGGAGGATCGATGCACTGGGATCCTCGCCGTTCCTCAGAGGATAAAACGATCAAAAAATTAACGGATAACGAATGGAAATCATTGGTAGAAGGATTACATAGGGCAGCTCAACTATGCCAGACTTTAGGAATGAAGTTGGTTTATCATTTCCATGCTGGTACTGTAGTAGAAACAGCAGATGAGATTGATCGTTTAATGGAGTCAACAGACCCGAACCTTGTCCATCTGCTGTATGACACGGGTCACGCTTTATACGGAGGCTATAATCCGCTAGAGTTATTGCGTAAATATGAAGATCGTATTCAATATGTCCACTTAAAAGATGTTAGACTTAACGTCCTGGAGCAAGTGCGAAAGGAAAAGCTTGATTTTCGTAGCGCTGTATTACGCGGGATGTTCACTGTGCCGGGAGATGGTTGCATTGATTTTGCTCCAATTTTGGAAAGATTAATGGAAACCAAATACGATGGTTGGATTATTGTTGAAGCGGAACAGGATCCTGCTGTTGCGCACCCATATAAGTATGCAAAAATGGCAAAGGATTATATTGATTCGACCGTTCAGGCTTTGATGGCTGCTAGACAACAATGAAGGGGTGAGAAAATAAATGAGTCGGTTAGTTATTTCGAGTCACACGCCGAATGGAGAAGGGAATGTAGTGCGGGTGACACCAGAATCTGCCGGATGGAAATACATTGGATTTGAAGTGTACGTTTTGCAAAAAGGGCAAAAATTACGGAGAGAAACGAAAAATCAAGAAGCTTGCCTTGTTCTTCTCGGCGGAAAAGCAAATGTATTGACCTGGCATGAACAGTGGGAAAACATCGGTGAACGAATGAACGTTTTTGAAAAAATCCCTCCTTATTCTGTATATGTTCCATCGGGAGATTTCTATGAAGTAGAAGCGGTTACTGATCTCGAATTAGCTGTCTGTTTAGCGCCAGGGAAAGGCACCCATTCTGCGCGGCTAATTCACCCAAGTGAAGTGGAAGTAGAAGTAAGAGGTGCGGGAAATATTGAACGGAGGGTGCACAATATCCTTCCGGAACAAAAACAGGCTGATAGTTTACTAGTAGTGGAAGTATTTACACCAGAAGGCAACTGGTCAAGCTATCCTCCACATAAGCATGATCAAGATAATCTACCTCATGAGTCATATTTAGAAGAGACATACTATCATAAAATTAATCCGGAACATGGATTTGCTATACAAAGAGTGTATACTGACGATCGTTCGTTGGATGAAACAATGGTAGTCAAAAACGGGGATGTTGTTTTAGTGCCGAAAGGATATCATCCTGTTGCAGCACCGCCGGGATATGAAGTGTATTACTTAAATGTCATGGCGGGACCAGTTCGAACATGGAAATTCCACAATGATCCAGACCATGAATGGGTAATGGAAAGCAAGTTAGCAGCCAAACATTCATCATCCATATAAAGAAAAGAGAGGCGGTTTGATGAAATATTTAACATTTGATCCGCAGAAACCGATAGATTTTATCGCAATCGGCAGGTTATGTATTGATTTAAACGCCAATGAAATTAACCGTCCGATGGAAGAAACGATAACATTTACGAAATATGTAGGAGGTTCTCCTGCTAATATCGCGATTGGAATGTCTCGACTTGGAATGAAAACAGGATTTATTGGTCGTGTGGCAGACGATCAGATGGGGAGATTCATTATCAATTATTTGAAAAAAAATAATATTGATACATCAAACGTTATTACTGATAAATCAGGAAGTGTGACGGGACTTGCGTTCACTGAAATTAAAAGCCCAACTGATTGCAGCATTCTCATGTATCGGGATAATGTCGCTGATTTAAAACTAGAACCAAAGGATGTTAAAGAGGACTATATTAAACAAGCAAAAGCTCTCTTAATTTCGGGAACGGCTTTGGCGAAAAGCCCATCAAGGGAAGCGGTATTCTTAGCGCTCGACTATGCAAGAAAACATGGTGTTGTCGTCTTCTTTGATCTCGATTATCGTCCTTATACGTGGAATTCACAGGAGGAAACTGCTATTTATTATAATCTAGCGGCAGAAAAATGCGATGTCATCATCGGAACACGAGAAGAATTCGATATGATGGAGCAATTTGAGAGCAATCGAAATGATGATGAGAAAACGGCGAAAAGATGGTTTAATTATCAGGCAAAAATCGTCGTTATCAAACATGGGAAAGACGGTTCGATTGCGTATACAAAAGAAGGCGAGAAATTCAAGGGCCCGATTTTCCCAGCGAATGTTATCAAAACGTTCGGAGCGGGAGACTCGTATGCAGCCGCCTTTATTTACGGATTAATGCAAGGATGGGATATTCCTAAAGCAATGGAATATGGGGCAGCAGCTGCTTCCATTGTTATTTCTAGCCATAGCTGCTCAGACGCGATGCCGACATTACAGCAAATTGAAGAATTTATTCAGAAATATAAGAATGATCAAATAGTAGTGAAATAAAACAAGGAGGAAGAATAGCATGACAACAACGGCTGGAGTACAAACATTAAAAAACTATATTGGTGGACAGTGGGTGGAAGCAACTTCCGGAAAAACGGAAGTGGTTCCGAATCCAGCTACAGGAGAGGTTCTAGCTTATGTTCCTATTTCCAGTAAAGAGGATTTAAATAAAGCTGTCGCAGCGGCGAAAGAAGCATTTAAAACTTGGAGTAAAACGCCCGTACCACGTCGAGCTCGGATTTTATTTAAGTACCAACAACTGCTTGTTGAACATTGGGAAGAGCTTGCTCGCTTAGTAACGTTAGAGAACGGAAAAAGCTATAACGAAGCATATGGGGAAGTCCAACGCGGTATCGAATGTGTCGAGTTTGCGGCGGGAGTGCCTACGCTGATGATGGGGAGACAGCTCCCTGATATTGCAACAGGTATTGAATCAGGGATGTACCGTTATCCAATTGGAGTAGTTGGCGGAATTACTCCGTTTAACTTTCCGATGATGGTGCCGTGCTGGATGTTTCCATTAGCCATTGCCTGCGGAAATACGTTTGTCTTAAAACCATCGGAACGTACGCCAATGCTTGCCAATCGTTTAGCTGAACTGTTTAAGGAAGCAGGGCTTCCAGATGGTGTTTTGAATATTGTTCACGGGGCACATGAGGTGGTGAACGGATTATTAGAGCATCCTGATGTGAAGGCCATTTCCTTTGTTGGTTCCCAACCTGTCGGCGAGTATGTGTATAAGACAGCAGCTGCATATGGAAAACGTGTTCAAGCTCTCACTGGGGCGAAAAATCACTCCATTGTGATGCCAGATGCAGACTTAGATTTAGCGGTTCAACAAATTATAAATGCAGCGTTTGGATCGGCTGGCGAAAGATGTATGGCTGCTTCGGTTGTTGTGACCGTTGGAGACATCGCTGACACATTTGCAGAGAAATTAGTAAAAGCGGCGAATGAGATTAAAATTGGAAATGGATTAGATGAGGATGTATTTCTAGGACCAGTCATTCGCGAATCGCATAAAGAACGGACAGTAAAATATATTGAGCTTGGGGAAAAAGAAGGGGCACTTTTAGTGAGAGACGGCCGCAAAGATGCTGCAACAAATGCTAATGGTTATTATATCGGTCCAACGATTTTTGATCGGGTCACAACGGATATGACAATTTGGAAAGATGAGATTTTTGCTCCTGTTTTATCCATTGTGCGAGTAAATACATTGGACGAAGCAATTGAGGTGGCTAATAAATCTCCATTTGCTAATGGAGCCTGCATATATACGAGAGATGGCAGCAATGTTCGCAAATTCCGCGATGAAATTGATGCGGGGATGTTAGGAGTAAACTTAGGCGTGCCGGCACCGATGGCGTTTTTCCCATTCTCTGGATGGAAAAATTCGTTTTATGGTGACCTTCATGCAAACGGAATGGATGGGGTCGAATTTTATACACGTAAGAAGATGGTTACAGCACGTTGGTAATTGTATAGAGTATCAAGCGTTTTGAGCTTGATACTCTTTCCTTATTGTTGACAATGGTGTTTTCGACAGAAATAACACTCTCTATTATTTATTCAAAATGGAAAACTTCTAATAGAAACAGACGTTTGTCAGAAAGGGGAAAGAGAGATGCCATTAGTATCGATGACAGGTATGTTACGTAAAGCGTTGGAGGGCAAATATGCGATTGGCCATTTTAATATTAATAATTTAGAATTTGCCCAAGCTATTCTTTTGGCGGCTGAAGAAGAAAAGGCTCCAGTGATTTTGGCCGTAAGCCCAGGGTATATTCCTCATTTAGGCGGACTGCGAGTAGCCGCAGCAATGGTGAGAGAATTAATAAAGGAGTATAACATTACGGTTCCGGTCGCTCTTCATTTGGATCACGGATCGTCGTATGAACAATGTTTGCAGGCGATGGATGCAGGGTTTACTTCTGTCATGATTGATGCTTCACATCATCCTTTAGAGATGAACATTGCGGAGACAAAAAAAGTAGTGGAAGCCGCACGGGTTTTCGGTGTTTCTGTAGAGGCAGAGGTAGGAAGAATTGGGGGACAAGAAGACGATATGATTGTTGATGAGGCAGAGGCGATGTATGCAGTTCCAGAAGAATGTGAACGATTTGTCAAAGAAACTGGTGTGGATTGTCTAGCTCCTGCATTAGGATCTGTTCACGGCCCGTATAAGGGGAAGCCAAAGCTAGGATTTTCACAAATGGAGCAAATTCAGCGATTGACAGGCGTCCCACTTGTTTTGCATGGCGGAACGGGAATTCCCCTTCATGATATTCGCAAGGCAATCGCGCTAGGGACGGCCAAAATTAATGTAAATACAGAAAACCAATTAGCATTTACTCGTGCCATTCGCAGTGCATTGAGTGAAAATGATGCTTTATATGATCCAAGAAAATATCTTGGTTTGGGAAGAGAAGAAGTAAAAAATACCGTAAAGCAAAAAATACGTGAATTTGGTTCATCAGGGAAAGCAGGAGAAATTATGCATTGTTTAATTAACGTTTAACCAAGGATAATGAGGGGGAGAAGGGTGCATAAATATTCGTCTAGGATAGACCGCATTATATTTCTGGCAGTTTCGTTTTTCTTTTGGCTTTCTCTTTTTATTTATATGCCTATCTTATCACCGTATATTGAGTTATTGGGAGGAACATATATATTTGTTGGGGCAGTTTTAGGCAGCTATGGTCTGATGCAATTTTTATTTCGTATTCCTATAGGCGTAGCTTCTGATTTTGTAAAAAGAAGAAAGCCGTTTATTATCCTTGGTATGTTGATGGCAATGATGAGCGGTTTAATGTTTGCATTAACGGATAGTTTAGGATGGGCACTTATTTCGCGGTCGTTTGCTGGAATTGCTGCTGCAACATGGGTTGCTTTTACGGTATTGTATTCCAGTTATTTTCGATTTGAGGAAGTACATCAGGCAATGAGCAAAATTTCCTTTATAGTTGTTTTGGCCCAACTAATAGGTATGACATGCAGCGGCTATATTGTGGATAAATGGGGATGGCATGCCCCGTTTTGGATAGGAGGAGCCTTAGGGATTATTGGCACACTCTTTTCCTTTTTCATTTATGAACCGCGAAAGGCAGGCAATCAACAATCATCTATCCAAATAAGGGATCTTTTAGTAGTAATGAAGGAACCGTTGCTATTAAAGGTTTCCATACTTTCTATTTTAGCTCATAGCATCATTTTTACTACCATGTTTGGATTTATACCAGCATACGCATTAAAGATAGGACTTCAAGAGCGCGATTTAAGTATCATTGTGTTTTCTTTTATGATTCCTCATGCGCTAGCAACGTTTTTTATAGGGAAGGTGATTGTACCGCTATTAGGCAAATGGAAATCATTAACGTTGGCGTTTTTCTGCAGTGCCATTTTTACTCTTATTACTCCTATTATTGAGGAAAAAGCACTTTTATGTATTATACAAGCATGTAATGGATTTTCGCTAGGATTACTATTTCCATTATTATTAGGAATGTCTATTGAATCGATTGATGATGACAAGCGAGCAACGGCAATGGGAACGTATCAGGCAATTTACGCTATCGGGATGTTTGGAGGCCCCTATTTCGCGGGGGTGTTAAATTCAATGATGGGAATTCGCTCCAGCTTTTATTTTGCAGGCATATTGGCAATAGTAGCAATGGTCTTGATATTACTTTGGAATAATAAAGAAATGTTAGCAGTGAATGATTTTGAACTCAAAGGAAGAGAAAAAGGATGAGGAAGACGTTCTTTTTCGTTGCATGAGTCGGCTTTTAGCAGGAATTTTGCTGACATATTGCGAAATTTTATAGGAAACAAAATACAAGAAAAGAGGAGAAAAGATGTTGCACTCCCTTTCTGTTCCTATTATTCAAGCGCCAATGGCCGGTGGGGTTTCGACGCCAGCGCTAGCTGCGGCGGTATCCGAAGCTGGTGGACTTGGCTTTTTGGCCGGCGGTTATAAAACGGCGGAAGAGATGCGTCAAGAAATTGTCGCGCTTCGAGCGCTGACCGATCGGCCGTTTGGCGTTAATGTGTTTGTACCAAGCGAGAATGATGTAGACGAGAACGTGGTGCGCCGCTACAAAGAGATGTTGGAAGAAGAGGCAAAGCGGTTAGGAGTGTCCCTTGGTGAGCCTAAATGGGACGATGACGATTGGGAGGCAAAACTGACGGTTTTGTATGAGGAAAAAGTTCCTGTCGTCAGTTTTACGTTTGGCTGCCCTTCATCTGAGATCATCAGCAAATTCAAAGACAATGGCTCTTTTGTCGTTGTCACCGTTACCTCCAAAACTGAAGCGCAAATCGCGGCACAGCAAGGAGCGAACGCGCTATGTGTGCAAGGGCCGGAGGCGGGAGGACATCGCGCGACATTTCGCAATGATGAAACGGCGGATGAGAATGTAAGTTTGCTTGTTTTGCTGCAGCAAATTCGCGAGGCAGTAGACCTCCCCCTCATTGCCGCTGGCGGCATCATGCACGGGCGCGATATTGCTGCGGTGCTGGCGGTGGGGGCGTGTGCTGCCCAATTAGGGACAGCTTTCTTGCGCTGTCCGGAAAGCGGAGCGAGTCTACTGCACAAAAACGCCCTCGTCGACCCACAGTTTCAAGCAACCGCCGTCACCCGCGCGTTTACAGGCCGTCCTGCGCGCGGACTAGTCAACCGTTTTCTCGCCGAATATGACGTGCTCGCCCCTGCAGCGTATCCGCATATTCATCATATGACAAAACCCCTTCGCAGCGCCGCCGCCAAGGCCAATGACCCACAAATGATGTCCTTATGGGCAGGGCAGGGGTATCGTTTGGCAAGGAATATGCCGGCTCGGGAGCTTGTAAGGGAGTTGATGAAGGAGATGGAAGAGGCGGTACAAGGATTGATAAGAAAATTCGAGCATCTCGGAAGCGATGATGGCTGTCATTCGATCCCTCCTTTACAATGGTGAATGATTTCACCAGGCGGTGAAAACGGTCACAATGCATTTATTTCGCTGTTGCCATGATTTTTCCTTTTTAATGGTGAATTTTTTCATCATGTTTATAAGAAGATAGATACTAATTTTATTAGATAAACATGCTTTTTCAGATTGGTACGGTATTTGCATAGAAAGAAAGTGTGGAATGATGTTTGCATTATCGGTTGGAATAGTCGAAAGTGAGACCGGAAGATATCCGCTATGTTGCCGATTCTCATTTGCATTTAGACCATGCTAGATGTTTATAAATGCCCCTTCATTACGAAGATGGGACTAAAAAGTTTCGCCAATCAACGGAAGGGCATTATAAATAAGAAAGGAGCAAGAACCAAATGTCAGTCGCACGCATCGTATTTACACCGCTTAGCTATGTCGGCTGGGGAGCGTTGGAACATTTAGTCCCGGAGGTGGAACGGTTTTCGGCGAAAAAGATATTAGTTGTCACCGATCCAGTGCTAGAGAAAATCGGCCTTGTCGGGCAAGTAACAAAACCGCTTCAGGAAAAGGGCTATGATGTTCACGTTTATACGGATGTCGTACCAGAGCCGCCGTTAGAAACAGGGGAAAAAGTGGTCACTTTTACCCGGAAAGGCCAATTTGACCTCGTCATTGGCATCGGCGGCGGAAGCGCGATGGATTTGGCGAAATTGGCTGCGGTGCTTGCCGCACACGAGGGCTCGGTTGCCGATTATCTTAATTTGACAGGAACTAGAAAGATTGAAAAAAAGGGCTTGCCGAAAATATTAATCCCGACCACATCCGGAACGGGATCGGAGGTCACGAACATTTCCGTGCTATCGTTAGAGACAACGAAAGACGTTGTCACTCACGACTACTTATTGGCGGATGCCGCCATTGTCGATCCGCAATTAACCGTTTCCGTCCCGCCGCGGGTGACGGCCGCAACCGGGATTGACGCGCTAACCCACGCGGTCGAAGCGTATGTATCCGTCAATGCCAGCCCAACGTCAGACGGATTGGCGCTGCAGGCGATTCGTTTGATCGCGCGGTCGTTGCGCAAAGCGGTCGAAAACGGGGAGGACAAGCAAGCGCGCATTGATATGAGCAACGGCAGCTATTTAGCAGGATTGGCGTTCTTCAATGCGGGTGTCGCGGGAGTTCATGCGCTTGCTTATCCACTCGGCGGACAGTTTCATATTCCGCACGGCGAATCGAACGCCGTATTGCTTCCGTATGTGATGGGATACATTCGTAAAAGCTGCACGAAGCGGATGGCCGATATTTTGAATGCATTAGGGGGAAACTCGAGCTATCTTTCCGAAGAGGAAGCTTCCTACCGATGCGTCGAAGAACTGGAGCGAATCGTACGCGATGTCGGTATCCCAAGAACGCTCGGCGGCTTTAACATCCCAGAGAGCGCATTGGAAAGCTTAACGAAAGATGCTGCCCAGCAAAAACGGCTGCTGGCGCGCAGCCCGCTGCCATTGCTGGAGGACGATATACGGTCGATTTACCAATCTGCTTTTAAAGGTGTGGTGACAGAGCCGAAATAAGATAGACGAATAAGCAGGAAGAATATTGATAGAAACGGCCGCTGTGCTACGGTGAAGAAAAGGGAAGCCTGATCCGGCTTTCCTTTGCATTTTTATTTGAAACGGTTCATTTGCTGCAAAACACTATTTATCGTAATGATTGAAGTCGCTTCTTGTTTAGTTAAAATGAGCTGCATTTTAAAAACCATGGAATGGAGGATGCCAATGTTTACAACTGTCATTGTTCCAAGAGTTTCCGAAACGGACGGCGTCGGCCATATTAACAACACGACGATTCCGGTCTGGTTTGAAGCCGGGAGGGAAGAAATTTTTAAAATGTTTACTCCCGACCTTTCCTTTAAGAATTGGAGAATGGTGATTATCCATATGGAAGTCGACTATGTGAATCAAATTTATTATGGCAAGGAAGTGACCGTTTATACAGGAATCGAGCGTATCGGCAACACAAGTCTAACTATTTACGAAGAAATTCATCAAAGCGGGCGGCTTTGCGCGAAAGGAAGATCGGTTTACGTCAATTTTAATTTTGAAACGCAAAGGCCGGAGCCGATTCCAGACGAAATAAGGAAGAAATTAAACGAACATTTATGGCGCCCGCAAGAATGAGAGAAGATGTGCATGAAACAAAGTTGGGGGGATGCGATTACATACCTAGGCATATGAACCTCTCCCACCTACACTCTGTTTAGAGGTGGGAGACTTCTCGGTGGACATGTTAAATTGCAGGTTATTGGTTGGTTGAAAAACTAGGGGAGGGAGATGATTAGGATGGAAGGTCAGACGAGCTCGTTTTGGGATCAGGTGAAAGAGAAAATCGCAGCGAAAATATCTGTTCCTTCCTTTGAAACGTGGTTCAAAAACACGACCGCAACTATTGACAATGACTGGGTCATCATTGAATGCACCAATGAACTTCAGTGCGACTGGATTAAGGCCAGGTACAGCGAATTGATTCATCAAGCGATTTATCAGGTGCTTGGCAAAGAGATGCGCATTTTTCTTGCGGTAAACGGAGAACGGGAACAGCTAGAGCAGCAACTCGAACAGAAGCTCCAAACTCCTATTACCATCCGCGAATATATATTATCATTAGAAAAAAAGACCGACGAATTGGAAGAACGAGTCAAGCGCTGTGAACAGATCATCGACAAATTATTAAACCATCGTCCTGTTCATTAATCAGAGGAGCTTGTATTCATACGGTTTTTGGATGATTACTGCGGTTTGGATTATTCATAAGATGCAAAAGAACAGGAAGAACTGCAGGCAAGCAAAAAAGAAAAGGACAGCGTCCAGCTGTCCTTTTCTGCCGTTATATACGGTTTTGGACGAAACGTAGCACTTCGTAAGCGTGCTCTCCGATTAATTGAATTAATTGTTCAAACATCGCGTCGCGCTGCAAATCTAATTCGACGATCCGTCTGGCCAGCTCAAGAGCTTTTTGGTCCATGTTCATTCCCCCGCTTCTTCATTCGCATTCCGTACCGTTCGTATTCGCTCTGCAATTCGCTCACCGTCCATTGTTGCAGTGCGGCAGAGTCATGAAACAAGCCAGTTTGCAACAGCCTATCAATATAAAAGCGCTTTTGCTTCGTAATTGCTGTGCGCATCAGTTTTCCCATCATTTTCCCTCCCCGTATTTATTTCTTAATATACGGTGTTTTTCTTCATATTACATTTATTTTGTTAAGCCACTTTACAATAAAATTAAAAAATATGTTAATTTTCCTTACAAAAATAATTATGAATGGCGAAAAATCAGTATAATTATGTTAGAAAATATGACATAGGGGTGAAGAGGATGACGAATAAAGAGGATTCCTATAAATTCAAAAAAGTCATCTCTATCGGCATCGTCAGTGAATTAACCGGGTTATCGCAACGGCAAATCCGCTATTATGAAGAGCGAAAGTTGATTTTTCCGGATCGCTCGAACGGAATTCGCAAATATTCGTTCGCCGATGTCGAACAGTTAATGGAGATTGCTGATAAGCGGGAAGAAGGGGTTCCGACACGGGAAATCCGCCAGGAAATGACGAAAGAGCTGCGGGAAAAAATGTTAAAGGGGCAGATGAACGCCCATTTCCGTTTTCGCCCTTAAACAGCCCTTTACATTAGATGACGTACCATTCAGGTCTGTCTAAAAAGACGGACCTTTCCTTTTGTCGGTTGCAGGATCGTTTGCGCCGAGAAATAATGGCTTTTTCAAGGAAGCGAGCTTAGTGTAGAGCAAAGCTGCTGGGTGCTCGGCAGAAAGCTGGCGGTGGTATTGTTCGACATGGTCGTAATAGTGCGTGATTTGCGGAGAGTGAAGAATAGAAAGAATGGCATTGGAAATATTACGCAACTCCTTCCAGTTTAAAAAATCAAACACGAGATGATGCCGTTTCAATATGCGAAAGTTGATTTCCTCTTGTCCCGGCAGCGTATCATAAATAAAAATCGGCAGTCTTTTATATAAACATTCACTAATGGTTACGCCGCCTGGTTTGGTTAAAATAAAATCTGCTTGATCATAAAGCGCATTCATCTCCTGGCGTGATGAAATGTAAGGGAGCGGAATAAGGCGCGGGTGGTTTTCGCTTTGCAGCTGCTTGTACATTCGTTCGTTTTTCCCGCAAAGGACATAATAATCGATTGGATCGTCGGGAGAAATTTTTTTCCACATATGCTTAAGCGTGCCAATACCTAAACTGCCGCCGGAAATAAGCCCGAAATAGCGGGAGCGATTCATTTGTTTTTTCTTTTTTCCGCTCGTTATGTCAGGGTGAAGCGGAATGCCGGTTACACAAATGCGGTTTTCCGGAACTCCTTTTTTACGCAGCTGCATTTTCATATAAGGATGGCTGATAAAATGGCAATCAATCGCTTCCGTTCCCCATAAATCATGAACAAAATAATCGGTATAGACGTTGACGACCGGATTGGTAAGTTCCCCGTTTTTTTTGAGCTGGTTTAACAAGTAGGAAGGAAAGGAATGTGTACAGACGATGATATCTGGCTGGACATGTTTCACTATATTTTTTATATGTTCACGAAAAAGCAGTTCGTAATGCGGAAATGATGGTTGTTTCTTTTTCTGGCGGACGACGGAGTAATAGTACAAGGTGTTGTATGTTTTAGGAAAATGACGAATCCAGTTTACATAAATATGGGAAACGAGCTTTTCCCCTCTTCCTAGCCGCGATGAGAGCAGTTCTACTTTATGGCATTGTAACTGTGGATCAATAGCCAGAAGTCCTTCTTTTAACGCATCCGCCGCCTGGTGATGCCCGGAGGGGATTTGTAACAATGGAAGAAAGAGTACAGTTTTCATGTCAATCACCTGATAAACAAGATTATTATCGAGTTTGTACAAAATATGAATTTTTATGTGTTTTGTCTATCCCCTTTTTTATCCATTCATAAACCGCGGGAAAATGTTTCACAATGTAAATGTACATCAGCAATAACTGGAAGAGGGGAGCATATGAAGGAAAAAGCAAGACAATGCGTTTTGGCGGTTTGGGGGGCGCTTGATCCGATTTATTACGCATGTACCAGGCTTGAGTATGTTGGAAGGACAAGGAGCGGCTGCCAGCCGATTTTTCGCGTCCGCATAACGAGATATAAAGGAAGGGAAGTGGTGTTATCAGACGGAACGAAAATACAAAAAAATGACCTTCTCTTAAAAATTCATTTGCATAACGTCCGTCTTATTCGCGAACTGCTTCGTTTCGATAGCGAAATTAAAAAAGGCCGTTATATTTTTGAACAAGTAAAAGCCGGGCTTCCTTACGTTGCCCATTATGTCCGCAATCATGAACAATTTCCGGAAATCAAAGGGATTATCGGCATTACAATGTTAAACAAAGGATGCGAGCGATTAGGATTTGAAACCTTTTCTATCGTCAACCCATTTTATAAGTGGTTTAAAACAATCGTGCTCATTCCGATGACTGCAGTTGCTCAACTCCGTTTTCAACCGGTGGGGCGGCCGCCGAAATATTTATTCATGTCGAAAAAGAAGCTGTTGACATTATACGGTTACCAGCCGATCCATTAACTCCCTCTTTTTTCTTTCTTCCCATTTACTATAATGGTAAATAGGGAGGAGAGAGCATGATATTCTTTTTTGTCTTTATTATTCTAATGCTTCTTTTATTTATGGTTTATAAAGCGCACCGCAATACGTATGAAGCGGTTTTGCATAAAGTGGAAGTACGCTGCCGCGAGAATGATCAAGACGTCGTCCGTATTTTGCATTTATCGGATCTTCACTTAGAAAAACTATCGATTTCCCCTGACTACCTATATAAGAAACTAAAAGATGAGCCAATCGATTTGATTGCCTTAACCGGCGATTTTCTTGACCGTGAAACAAGCATTCCCAAACTTGGTCCGTACTTGACGGCATTGCAAAAACTAAACCCGGCATACGGCATGTATGCGGTGTTCGGCAACCATGACTACGTTTTACAAGGAGAGCAGTTCGAACATTTACAAGCAACGCTAGAACAATATGGATGCATCGTTTTGCAAAATGAAACAAAGACGGCTTTCATTAAAGGAAAAACGGTGAATATCATCGGCATTGATGATTTTTATACAGGGCGCAGTGACATCGAAAAAGCGTATGCCCATGTAAACGATGGCTTAAATCTCGTACTCACGCACGACCCGAATATTGTATTGCATATGCGCCATTATCATTTTGATTATTTGCTTTCCGGGCATTTTCACGGCGGACAAATTCATTGGCCAAAGCCGTATCATCTCGTCAAAATGGGAAAACTAGTGCGGATGAATATGATTAAAGGCTATCACGAATTCGACGGCAAGCCGTTTTACATTAGCGAAGGATTAGGGCAAACGGGAGTAAACATCCGCATTGGCACAAAACCGGAAATTACGCTGCACACGTTGTCGTTAACATCGTTGCATCAAAGTGAAGCGGTGAAGGCTGTCTAAGGCGACAGCCTTTTTTGTTTATTGGGACGATTCCTCGTCTCTGATGATCCCTGTGCTTGTTCCTATTAATACTTCTTTTCCGTGTTGATTTCGATACACCGTCTTCATCGCCACTTTTTTGTATCCGTCCATCGGGACGACATCGGTGATCGTCAGTTCGCATGTGATCGTATCGCCGGAAAACACGGGGCGGATAAACTCACTATGCATTTCTCTCGCAATGTAGTTTAAATCCCCGCCGATTTTTGTGCCGATGCTGGCGGTGAATAATCCTTGAACCATCAGCCGGCCTTTCTCATCTCGTTCCATATGGTGTCTTCCTTTGTCGCCAGATAACTCAGCGAATTGCCGTATTTCTTCTTCTGTAAATGTGCGCTGCCAAGTAAATACATCCCCAGGTTTTATATTCACTTCTTCCTCTCCCCCCTTCTACTTTTTCATCATTTATATTACAAAATTTTTTTTAATAATAGGAATATTAATTAACGGTTTAGGCGTTTTTGCATGAAAATAAATCGCAATGCACTTACTATAGCATAGAGAAACTGATCGATGCCCATACTTTAAAGAAGAAAGAAAAGGAGTGAAGGAATTCATGGAACCTTCATGGAAAGCGTTGCTTCCGTTTTTAGTGGTGATTCCGATATCGATCTGGACAAAACAAGTGATCCCTGGCTTGTTTGTCGGGCTGCTTTTAGGCAGTTATTTAATGAGCCCGTCGCTGCTTGGCGGCTTGCGTACGATGCTTTCGTATTTAGTGGAGAATATTATGCAGACGAATAATATTCGCATCATGATTTTTCTGTATGTCTTTGCCGGGCTGGTTAGCATGATTAAGTATACGGGCGGGATTAAAGGATTTGTGCATCTGATTAGTAAAAAAGTAAAATCAGCAAAAAGCGCGTTAATGTTAACATGGGTTTCGACGATGGTGACGTTTAGCGACCCTGATTTCCGCATTGTGACGATTGCGCCGATTATGAAGGCGTTAAAAAAACGCCTCGGATTATCTTCGCAGCAAATCGGGTTTGCGATTGAAGTGACGTCCAACCCAGTGGTAGCGCTTATTCCGCTGGCGACGGCATTTGTCGGCTATATGGTTTCCGTGATTGATAAAGCGCTAAAAACAGCGGGTATTGGCGCACAGCCATATATAGTGTATGTCAAAAGCATTCCGTTTAACTTTTTTTCCTATACGATTATTATCGTTGGGCTTTATTACAGCTTTTTTAAATATTCACGGAAAGTACAAACACGAGCCGCGGCAGAGGGTGAAGGAAAGAATGCGCCGATCCGCCAATGGAACGAACGGCTAAACTTTGAGTTTGCCGAAGAAAATCAAGTCCATACGAATAAACAAGAGAAGGAAAGTCCGAACGAGGCGCAAGGGGAAGAAGGAGAAGAAATGCAAACTTGCCCGCGCGCGTATGATAAGGAAACACCAATCAAGCCGTGGAATTTAATTGTTCCGTTATCCATTGTGCTTGTGCTGACGTTGTTTTTAAGCTGGTGGGACGGACATAAAGGGGCCAAAACGTTTTTTGATGCGTTTTTGCGCAGTGATGCGCTTGGTGCTATGTTAGAAGCATTATTTTTAACAGTAATCATTGCGTTCGTTTATTTTCTCTTGCAAAAGTTTAAATTAAATGATTTGTTGACACATTTTGTGAAAGGCGGAAACGAATTAATTTCCGTGATTTTAATGCTGGCTCTTATTTGGGCGCTTTCGGCGGTGTCGGAGGATTTGGGATTTTCGCAGTATATTACCGATCATGTAAAAGGGTGGATTCCGCAATATTTTGTGGCCCCTGTGCTGTTTTTGCTTGGTGCGGTCATTTCCTATTTTATCGGCTCCTCATGGGGGACATGGGGAATGTTAATGCCGCTTGGCATCACGCTCGCGCATCAGTCAGGTACGAATATTTTGCCGGTGATTGGCGCCGTGTTTGCGAGTGGGACGTTCGGGGCATTTGCCTCGCCGCTGAGCGATAATACGGTGACGTTATGTACGATTTTAGATTTGCCGGTGATGGAATACGCGCGAACCAAATTAGTCCCTTCATTCATCGCGGCGGGGATGGCTGCCGTTCTGTTTGGCGTCACGTCGTTTATAATGCGCTAGGCCTTATCGGTAAAGTTCGCTCAAGGGTTGGGAGCGGACTTTATTTTTTTGGCAACGAAATAGTGCGAACGTGGTAAACTGTAATACAAAGGGAAAAGAGGGAGAAAGGTGAAACGAATGGAGGACATACAGAAGCAATTAGAAGAACTGCAGCAATGGCAAGGGGATGATCCATGTGAGCAATTGGACGTCTTGCAAGAGCATCTCAAGCATATCGAAGAACAAATGGATGTGTATTACAATGAACAGGCAGACATCCAAGCGATGCATCGGTATTACCGTCGTGTGCCAATAGAAGGGGATGGACTTACGCTGTTTGTGAAATATCATGAACTCGTTTCGCGTACGCACAAACGGCGGCTGCCTTATTTTTTCAGCAAAGATGAATATTTATATACATGGGTCGATTTGCAGCCGGATGGGACGGTCAGAAGCATTTATTCGGGAGAGAAGAAAGATCCGAAGACATTAATCCTTCAAGATTATGAAACGATGAAAAAGCGCTATGATGAATTTCGGCAATTGCTGAAAAAAGCGAGAGAATGGAAGAAGGAGGAAGGGAATCGGATAAAAAAGATCGAACAGCAATGGAAGTTTAACGCGGAGCATGTCGTGCCGCAATCATGGTTTGGCGCAAGGGAGCCGATGAAAGGGGATTTGCATCATCTCTTTGTTTGCCAGCCGGAATGCAATACGCTGCGTTCAAACTTTCCGTACGCCGATTTTCCGTTTTATAATCCGGAATCACCGGAAGAACAGATTCAAAACCGCTGCGGCGTCGTACAAAATGGCTATTTCGAGCCGGAATACGGAAAAGGAACGGTGGCGCGGGCGACGCTCTATTTTTTGCTGCGCTACCCGCATGCCATCGCCAAAGCGTTTCGGGGCAAAATCGACGTTCCGCTTCTGATTCGCTGGCATCGGCAATTTCCAGCGACCATTTATGAGAAACACCGTAATAGCGCTATTTTTTTCATTCAAGGAAATCGCAACCCATTTATTGACATTCCAGAGCTTGCGGAACGAATTGTGTTTCCGTTAAACTTAGCCTCATAAAAAACGGGCTCCTCGCCGGGGACCCGTTTTTTAAGCAGAAATTGTGGGTTGATCCACTTTTTCCTTCTCACTTTTTTTGCGGAAATATCGCATTGTATTTTTGAACTTATTGTGACGATAAAAAAAGTGTGAAAAAAATCACTTGCAAAATCGTAAATTGTGGTATTATATTAATTGAGAAAAATAATCATTATTGTTCTACGATGAAAACCATTCTTACTTAAATTAGGAAAATGCCAAACACCACTTTATAAATTTTCCCGCGTTACATATTGCTAATTGAAAAAAAGAATCATTATTGTCTGGGGGATGGAAAAGATGGTTTTGACTGATCTTCAACAAGGGCAACAGGCCGTTATTACAAATCTAGCAGTAGCCAATGAAGTAGTGAGACAACGCCTTCTTCATATGGGGATGCATGAAGGCGAAAAAGTTTGCGTGAAATGTGTAATGCCGTTTGGCGGACCGGTAATGGTAGAGGTCGATGGGCAATACATTTGTCTGCGGCGTAAAGAGGCTGCTTGCATTGGGGTGAGATAATCGATGTCATCATATATTGCGTTATTCGGCAATCCTAATACGGGAAAAACTTCATTGTTTAATAATTTGACTGGCTCCTATGAATATGTCGGAAACTGGAGCGGAGTAACGGTAGAAAAAAAGGTCGGCGTATTGCGGCAGCACGGTGTTCCAATCGTCGACCTTCCAGGAATCTATTCGCTGCAGCCGCTTTCCCGCGATGAAGGGGTGGCGACCAACTTTTTACTAACAGAACCTTGTTCTGCGATTGTCAACATTGTCGATGCTTCCCAGTTGCGGCGGAATTTGCATTTAACCGTGCAGCTTCTGGAGTTTGGCAAGCCGTTGATTGTCGCGTTAAACATGGTGGACGTAGCAGAAAAGCGCGGCGTCAAAGTTGATGCGGAAAAACTGTCGCGATGCATCGGCGCTCCTGTCGTTCCGGTGATTGCCCGCACTGGAAAAGGAACGAAAGAGCTCGTTCGCACGATTTTGTCCCTGTCCAAACAAAGCGGGGGGCATGTTGCGATCGATTACGGCCAAGATGTGGAAACGGCCGTGCAAAAAATTGGTGAGCAGCTGCCTGACGATTTGCCGGCAGCGAAACGCTGGCTTGCGCTTCAGTTTTTAGAAAGAAATGAGCGTATTCACGCCTATTTGCAAACGTATATGGACATCGCTCCGCTTATGGCGATTCGCGATGAGGCGCAGCAAGCGCTCGGCCGACCTTTAGCCGAACATATTTATGACGCGCGCGACAAATGGATTGCGCATGCCATCGAAACATCAACGGTTATATTCCAGCAAAAGCCGCTTACATTAACGGAGAAAATCGATGCCGTCGTCACCAATAAATATTTAGGTTTGCCGATATTTCTAGCATTTATGTATATCATGTTTATGTTAACGTTTGACTGGCTTGGTTCGCCGCTCGCTGATTTGCTGGATCAGTTTTTTTCCGGCCCGTTAACGGATTGGCTGTCTAAGCTGTTGGCGCTTGTAGGAGCATCGCCGTTCATTCAAGCGCTCGTATTGGACGGAATCGTCTCCGGGGTTGGCGGGGTGCTTGTCTTTGTGCCGCAAATTTTCATTCTCTTCTTTTTCATCTCGTTGCTGGAGGACTCCGGATACATGGCGCGCGTCGCCATGGTCATGGACCGGTTTATGGAGGCGATTGGCTTAAACGGGAAGGCGTTTATTCCGATGATTATCGGCTTTGGCTGCAACGTTCCCGGCGTCATGGCCGCACGAACGATTGAGCAACCAAAAGAGCGGCTGTTGACGATTTTGTTACTGCCGTTTATGTCTTGCTCGGCGCGCCTGCCGGTATATGCGTTATTTGCTGGCACCTTTTTTACGAAAAACCAAGCGCTCGTCGTGTTTTCGCTATACGTGCTGGGCATTGTCGTCGCGCTTAGCTTGGCGAAGCTGTTTTCCTCTACATTATTAAAGAATGAAAGCTCCATTTTTGTGATCGAACTACCGCCGTATCGGATGCCGCAAGCGTTGACATTGTGGCGAAGCACGTGGGACAAAGGAAAAGGATTTGTTCGAAAAGCTGGTACGTTTATTTTCGGCGGATCGGTTGCGATTTGGTTATTGACGTATGTTGGACCAAAAGGAATTGGCGTTTCCATGGATGACAGCTTTCTTGCGGTGATAGGCGGTGTGCTCGCGCCGATTTTGATGCCGATCGGCTTTGGAACATGGCAGGCGGGTGCGTCGCTCATAACAGGATTTTTAGCAAAAGAAGTCGTTGTTTCGACGATGAATATTATTTACCATGCAAAAGATATGGACTTGTTGCAAGGGGCAATCACGCAACACTTTACGCCGCTATCGGCGCTTAGCTTTATGGTGTTTGTGCTCCTTTATATCCCATGTCTAGCAACGGTGGCGACGATCCGTAAAGAAACTGGTTCAAGAAAATGGACGTTTATTTCGATCGGTTGTGCGTTAAGTATTGCTTATATGATTTCTTTCATTATTTATCAAGGTGGAACGCTGCTTGGATTTTCATGAGTAATGTAGTCTCGAAGACTAGTTATGTTAGTCATCGGAAAAAGTGACTTCCTTCTTTCATTAAAAATTTTTGGAAAAAGAGGCGAGAACGATGATCGCAAATATTGTGATCGGCGGAGTTATTTTTAGTTATGCCGGTTGGATGCTTGTCCGCCACATTAAGAAAAGTTCAAAAGGAAAATGTGCTAGTTGTTCTCTTGCTGACAATTGCCAAGGTTCTTGTGCGTCTTACCAACAAGAAAATCGTATATAAATGCATTAAGGATTCCCTGTCAATAGTATAGGGGATCCTTATTTTTGTGCTTACAATGGTAAACAGATGATGAAAATGTCGAATTTAGTTGGGAAAATTGTCTAATAACCATGAATTTTAGGGAAAATAGAAAAAAATTACTAAAATTAGCCTAAAAGTACTATTTACATTGTCGGAAAAAATCGATATTAATGAATTATAGAAGAAAATGGGTTTTGAAAACACAGAATCTTCTGTGTATGTAATGATGAGGAGAAAACATAATGGTTTATGATGGCATTTTACTATCGCTTGTGATCGGCTTTTTTCGTGGAGGAAGTTTGAAAGGCCTCGCCAATATGAAGCTGTGCGGGGGATGGTTGTTTCCATTATTGTTGGCGGTGCAGTTCGTTATTTTTGCCTTGCAAGATAAAGTTGCGATCATTGCCAAACTAAGCAACGCCTTATTTCTTCTTGTATATGTGATTGGTCTCCTTTTTCTCTGGCTTAACCGAAACCAACCTGGATTTATCGTTATTTTTGCCGGAGTGCTATTAAACTTTATCGTAATGGCGCTCAATGGGGGAAGGATGCCGGTATCGATCGAAGCGGCGCAATTTCTTGGCCGCGAATACATAGACGCGCTTAAAGCGGGAGTATATGGCAAACATCAGGCGATTACATCAGAAACATTGTTGCCGTTTCTAGGCGATATCATTCCACTTTCACCGCCATACCCGCGCCGGCAAGTCATCAGTATTGGCGATGTTGTGATGAACGTAGGAGCGTTTTTCTTTATCCAGCATCTAATGCTTAGCGCGCCAAGCAAAAACACATCTACAGCTCCTGCGAGTAAATAAATTAAAGGAGGCAAAAAACATGAGTGTCAAAGTAAAACAAGTACTTATCAATCTTTTCATTATTGGCTCTATCATTGTAGCATTAACTTCAGGATTTAGATTGACAGGTATAGATTCTTAAGGTGTAGATTTTTTAGATTGACGTATATATTGCTATATAATTATTAAAGGGAGATGAGAGATCACTTCTCCCTAAATAAAAAGGGAGAATGAGAGAGATCGCTTCTCCCTAAAATTTTTTAAATGAGAGTTGATAAAGAATGTCGGCAAGTTGTTTAAAAAATTACGTCAAATGGTATGTAATGTTTATTTATCTTTTGGGTATATTCCTCTATTTTTGGAAAAGTGATTTGTTTACTCAATCCGTAGAGGATTGGGTTTTAATTTATATGTTATCAGCGTCTATTCTTTTATTAAGTTATTTTACTATTCATCTTCCTCCGAAAGATAATTCGTTTTCTATGGACTCAGCGATTTATTTAGCTTCTATCTTTTTATATGGAATCTCTTTAACAATCAATGTACTATTTGTAAGTATTATTATTGAATTAATGTATAAAAAAAGAGTTGCTTTATGGAAGCATATTTATAACTTTTCTATGTATTGTCTAATGATAGTAGGGGCGTATTATTCTTTCTTATTGTTCGGTGGAAAGATTGGCGAAATCAATATCTATAATTTATTTCCATATATGATTAGCCTATTAGTATATTTTAGCTTAAATATTTTGTTAATGTTTCTCTTTTTCTTTTTTTCTGGACAGATGTTTAAAGGGACTTTTGATTTAGGAATTTTAAAAGAAGCTTGTATTAGTTATTCTGTGACCTTGTTGCTGTCTTTAGTATTAACAATCTTATTGAAAGAACAAAGATTTTTCGGTTTGTTTTTATTCACGATTCTAGTTGTGTTACTATCGTTTGCATTCCGTAAGTTTTTATATTTGTATCAAGATGTTTCAGAAAGAGCTAACAAAGACCATTTAACCGGTTTGTATAATCATGGATTTTTTAAGGAAACATTAAATGAACATTTCTCCGATGCGAAAAAGTTGAAACAGCCATTTTGTTTAGCGCTACTGGATCTAGATGATTTTAAAAAGTATAACGATCGAAATGGTCATTTGCGTGGGGATGCACTTCTGCAGTTTTTTGGGGAACTGTTAAAGATGGAAACGAAAGAAAAAAGATATGTAGTGGCGCGATACGGAGGCGAAGAATTTGCTATTTTGATGCCGAATACAAGAAAAGAAGAGGCGTTTTCTTTTTTAGACAGATTGCGCAAAAAGGCAAACGATACATACTTTGCTGGGGTAGAGCATATTCCTTCTCGTTGCCTTTCTTTTTCATGTGGAATTGTAGAATATGAAAATGGAATATACGATAGTGGTGAGTTGATTCATAGAGCTGACCAAGCGCTTTATTATGCGAAAGCCCAGGGGAAGAATAACGTCCAAGTGTATAATGAGCATAATATTTTGCTAGATACGATTCAGTTTAAAGAAGATTTAGATGCGATGGAACAAAAACTGAAAATTTTTTTGTCGAAAGATGTCTATACATATCGTCACAGTAAACGTGTTTTTAAATATGCACTTGAGTTTAGTGAAAAGTTAGAGTTAACCGATCATGAAAAACAGACGCTTATTTTAGGAGCGTTAATTCACGATATTGGAAAAATCGAAGTGCCACGGGATATTTTAAACAAAGAAGGAAAATTGGAACGACACGAATGGGAAATTGTGAAAAAGCATGTTACATGGGGAAAAGAAATTTTAGCTGCTGAAAAAAGATTTGATGACTTAATCCCATTAGTGGAGCTTCATCACGAACGATACGATGGAAAAGGGTATCCATACGGGCTGAAAGGGGAAGAAATTCCAAAGCTGGCTCGCATTTTATGTGTTATTGATTCGTTCGATGCGATGACGACAGAACGACCGTATCAGCGGACGAAAACGTTTGAAGAAGCGATTGTGGAGATCGAGCGTTGCGCTGGGACGCAGTTTGATCCTTTTTACGCTAAATTATTTACAGAGTTTATCCAAGAAAAATACTTATCTCATGTTCAAGAACAAGCGGAGAAATATCATGATAACAAAGCTGTCCAATGATAAAGGGACGGCTTTTCTTTTTGTAAAAAAAATGATTGAATTTGAATGTTTTTTGATAAAATGTGAATGATTTTGATAGAAAATGATTGAAAATGATTGATTTTTAAAGCGCTTTCGTTTATGATGAAAGTACAAAGTGATCATTTCCATCCGAGGAGGTAGAATATTTGCTCACAGAGGAACGTCACCGTATTATATTAGAACTTCTCGCAGAAAAAGAAGTAGTGAAGCTGCAAGAGCTAGTTGAGGCGACCAATTCTTCCGAGTCCACCATCCGCCGTGATTTAACGCAGTTGGAAAAAGAGAAAAAATTGCGGCGTATTCACGGTGGCGCAACATTGCTTCACCAGAAGCGGGAAGAATTAAGCGTCTTAGAAAAATCAACAAAACACATCGAAGAAAAGAAACGGATTGCCGAATATGCGGCGAGCCTTGTTGAGCACGGGGATTGTATTTATTTAGATGCGGGAACGACGACGTTTGAGATGATTCCGCACTTGCGCGGCAAAGATATCGTTGTTGTGACAAACGGGATGATGCATCTAGAACTGCTTTTAGAACATGACATTGCGACGTATTTGCTTGGCGGTTTGTTGAAAAAGAAGACGAAAGCGCTCATCGGCCGCGGCGCATTACAGTCGCTGCAAAGCTACAGCTTTGATAAATGTTTTATCGGCGCCAACGGGGTTCACTATGAATACGGATATACGACACCGGATCCGGAAGAGGCGATGGTGAAACATACGGCGATGCAGCTATCTCAAAAAGCGTATGTGCTTGCCGATCATTCGAAGCTGAACGAAAGCACGTTTGCCAAAATTGCCGATTTGCATGAAGCAATATTGATCACCGATCAGTTGGATGAAGAGTGGCAAGAACTATACAAAGCAAAAACTGTAGTAGAGGTTGTGACAAAATGATTTATACATGTACGTTAAATCCGTCTGTCGATTATGTGGTGCACGTCGATGAACTTCGCGTGGGCGAATTAAACCGCGCGGTGAAAACGTTGACATTCCCTGGCGGAAAAGGGATTAACGTGTCGCGGGTATTGAAACGGCTCGGTGTCGACAGCACCGCGCTCGGGCTTATCGGCGGTTTTACCGGCGAGTTTATCGAAAAAGAGCTTGGCAAAGAAAGCATTATATGCGATTTCGTGAAAGTTTCGGGAAATACGCGCATTAATGTGAAGTTAAAAGCGGGGCTAGAAACGGAAATTAATGGCCAAGGGCCGACAGTAGAGGCGGAACACGAGATGCAGCTTCTTGAAAAAGTTCGCTCGCTGACGGAAAATGATATCATCGTTTTGGCAGGAAGCGTGCCGTCTTCCATGTCTTCCGACGTTTATGCGAAAATTTGCGATGGGGCAAAAAAACGGAATGCAAAAGTGGTTGTCGACACAAGCGGGCCGGCATTAAAATCGTTGCTTACATGGAAACCATTTTTGGCCAAGCCAAATCATAAAGAATTAGGCGAGCTGTTTGATACGACCTTTCAGTCGAAAGACGAGATAATGGTTTATGGCCGCCGGCTAGTAGAATTAGGAGTGGAAAATGTTATCGTTTCGATGGCTGGAAATGGTGCTTTCTATTTTAATAAAGAAATGACATTATTTGCTGAGGCGCCGAGAGGAACGGTGAAAAATTCCGTTGGTGCCGGTGATTCCATGGTGGCAGGATTTCTTGCCGCATATACGAGCGGAAAAAGTTTAGAAGAAGCGTTTGCTTATAGTGTTGCATCTGGAAGTGCCACAGCATTTTCCGAAGATTTATGCACGAAAGACCGTGTCGAACAGCTGGTACATGAAGTAAATGTTATACGTTTCTAATGGTATGTGAAAAAGGGGGATCATTTTGATGAAAATTACCGATTTGCTCACAAAGGAAACGATTATTCTCCATCTTAAAGCGAAAACAAAAAAAGAAGTGATTGACGAACTTGTCGCGAAATTGCAGGAAGCAGGAGTATTAGCGGATGCCCAAGCATTCAAAGAAGCGATTTGGGCGCGCGAAGCGCAAAGCACGACAGGCGTAGGCGACGGCATTGCCATTCCGCACGCCAAAACTACTACGGTAAAACGACCGGCAGTTGCGTTTGGCCGCTCGAAAGCGGGCATTGATTATGATGCATTAGACGGAAAACCGAGCCACTTGTTTTTTATGATCGCGGCGCCAGAAGGAGCCAACAACACACATTTAGAGGCGCTTGCCCGCTTATCGTCGATGTTGATGGATACATCGTTTCGCGCACAGATTGAAAGCGCTTCAGACGAAGAGGAAGTGCTTCGCTTGATTGCCGAAAAAGAAGGAGAGGAGAAAGCGGAAAAAACCGTTTCTTCGACAGCAAAGCGCCCGAAAGTCGTTGCCGTTACCGCGTGTCCAACGGGAATTGCCCATACGTACATGGCCGCCGATGCGTTAAAAGCGAAAGCGGCCGAAATGAACGTCGACATCAAAGTGGAAACGAACGGCTCTAGCGGCGTGAAAAACGAATTGACAAAACAAGATATTGAGGAAGCAGTCGCGGTTATCGTGGCGGCGGACAAGCAGGTTGAAATGGAGCGGTTTAACGGAAAACATGTTATTCAAGTGCCAGTGGCGCAGGCGATTCGCAAGCCGAAAGAACTGATTGACCAAGCTCTCCGCCAGGATGCGCCAATTTACCAAGGAAGCGGCGCCAAAGAAACGCCAGGGCAAGGAAAGCAGCGCACCGGATTTTATAAACATTTAATGAACGGTGTTTCCAACATGCTTCCGTTTGTCGTCGGCGGCGGGATTTTAATTGCGATTTCGTTTATTTTTGGCATTAAGGCGTTTGACCCGAAAGATCCGTCATATCATCCAATCGCCAAAGCGTTGATGGATATCGGCGGCGGCAATGCTTTCGCCTTAATGATTCCGGTGCTTGCCGGATTTATCGCGATGAGCATTGCCGATCGTCCAGGGTTCGCGCCGGGAATGGTCGGCGGTTTTATGGCGGCTAACGGTGGAGCGGGATTTTTAGGCGGATTAATTGCCGGATTTCTTGCGGGCTATTTAGTCGTTGGCTTGAAAAAGCTATTTGGCCGTCTGCCGCAGTCTCTCGAAGGAATTAAACCGGTCTTGCTTTATCCATTGTTTGGCATTTTTATTACCGGAATGATTATGATGTATGTCGTTATCGATCCTGTCAAGGCGCTGAATGAAGGATTAAAACATTGGCTCGAACATATGGGAACGGCGAACTTAGTATTGCTCGGTGCGATTCTTGGCGGCATGATGGCGGTCGATATGGGCGGTCCGATTAATAAAGCAGCGTTTACGTTCGGCATTGCGATGATCGACGCCGGCAACTACGCGCCGCATGCGGCGATTATGGCGGGCGGAATGGTGCCGCCGCTAGGGCTCGCGCTGGCGACAACCTTCTTTAAAAAGAAATTTACAAAAGCGGAGCGGGAAGCGGGAAAAACGTGCTACATCATGGGAGCGACCTTTATTACCGAAGGCGCGATTCCATTTGCGGCCGCTGACCCGGTGCGGGTGATCCCTTCTATTATTGTCGGTTCCGCGGTGGCCGGAGCGTTGACGATGTTGTTTCACATCGGTCTTCCGGCGCCGCACGGCGGAATTTTCGTCATTCCGATCGTCAAAGGCAGCGCTTGGTTATATGTATTGGCGATTTTGATCGGCTCGCTTGTCACGGCGCTGATGGTCGGATTGTGGAAAAAAGAAGTGGAAGAGTAACGAAAGGAAAGCTGGAGCGGTTAGTTGCCGCTCCATTTTTTATATAAAAACAATATTCTTATCAAACTTTCATGAAAGAAGGAATGTTTCATGGTACAATATACGGTTGTAATATGAAAAAAGGAGAGCCTACAAACCAATGAAGACATTTCTCCAGCTAAATACGATATTTATTAGTATATTAATAGAATCATTGCCATTTGTCGTGCTTGGTGTGTTTATTTCCGGCATCATTCAAATGTTTGTTACAGAAGAAATGGTAGAGAAATGGGTGCCGAAAAATAAGGTGTTGGCTATCATCTATTCGGCGTTGATCGGTGCGCTGTTTCCTGCCTGCGAATGCGGAATTGTGCCGATTACGCGCCGGCTTGTCGCCAAAGGCGTGCCGCTGTATGCCGCGATTCCGTTTATGTTAACCGGCCCGATCATCAATCCGGCTGTTTTGTTTTCAACCTATATTGCGTTTGGAAGCAACTGGACAATGGTATTTTATCGCTCTATTTTTGCTTGTATCGTGGCCATTGTGATTGGTTTAGTTATCGCTGTACAATATAAAGAGAATCAATTGCGCCACTTGACGCCGGCTCCGAGCATCGCGGCAAAATCATGGAAAGAAAAGATCATTGGGACGCTAGAGCATACGATTGAAGAGTTTTTCACGACCGGAAAATATTTAATCATTGGCGCTTTTTTTGCTTCAGCGATGCAAACGTATGTAAAAACATCCGTGTTGCTGGCGATCGGACATGGGAAAGCGTCTTCCGTGCTCGTGATGATGGCGCTGGCCTTTGTCTTGTCATTGTGCTCGGAAGCGGATGCGTTTATCGCTTCCTCGTTTCAAAATACGTTTCCGTTTAGCGCGCTGGCCGCGTTTCTTGTATACGGACCGATGTTGGATATCAAAAACACGATCATGTTATTGCAGTCGTTTAAAACGCGTTTTGTATTGATGCTCATTTTGTATATAACAATATTCGTATTTATCGGTTCGCTATTGATATAAAGGGGGTGAAATGGCGTGTTGCGTATGTATATTTTACTCGGATTTACGTTTTTATTCTTTCATTTATATATTACAGGGGAAATCAGCAAATATATTAATATGCGCTATTCGTATTTATCCTTTAGCGCCATCTTTGTTTTTGCCTTGTTGACGATCGTTCAATTTATTTTTGCCAGCCGGAAAGAAGAACATGATCACTGCGATGATGACGCGTGTTGCCACCATCACCATGAAGAACAAGCGCGTTGGAAGCGAGCGGTCAACTATTTGGTATTTATTTTTCCGATTGTATCGGCGCTGCTGTTTCCTGTTGCAACGCTCGATTCGGAGATGGTGAAAGCGAAAGGATTTCATATTCCCAAATTGGCGGCCGACAGCGGCGATCCGTTTGTCCAGCGGCAATTTTTGCGTCCCGACACCAGCATTTATTACGGGAAAGATGATTATAATGATTTAATGCGAAAGGAATTAAAAAAATACGGGAAAGTGTCGCAACTAAAGCTTAATGCACAAAATTATTTAAATGTGATGGAGACGATTTATCAATTTCCAGGCCAGTTTGATGATCGAAACATCGAATTCGATGGGTTTGTGTATCATGATGAGACGACGAAAGCCAATCAAGTTTTTGTGCTCCGTTTTGGCATTATTCATTGTGTAGCCGATTCAGGGGTATATGGGCTGTTGACCGAGTTTTCAGAGCAGCCGCGGCTGAAAAATGATGAATGGATTCATGTCAAAGGAACGCTTTCCACTGTTTATTATCAGCCGTTTCATATGAACATCCCATATGTGAAAGTCACATCATGGCAGCGGATCAGCGAGCCGAAGGAACCATACGTATTCCGTCAATATAATCAGTGAAAAGGAGCCGATGGCTAGGCTCCTTTTTTATGTATTACAGTCGAACACTTCCCCAAGCTTCAAGCATTTTAAGCGCCCATCATCCAACCCGCGCCGCTTCCATTCAGCGAATAAGCGGTCGAGCGCTTCTTTCGGCGTATCGTCCGCCAAGCGAAAAGCCCCGTAATGCATGGGAATAAAACAGTGGGCTTGACAATCAAGGAAAGCTTGCACGGCTTCTTCGGGAGTAACGTGCTGCGGCCCCATAAACCATTCCGGCTCATACGCGCCGATTGGCAGAAGCGCATAATCAATCGAAAAGCGCTCGCCAATCTCACGAAATCCGCGGAAGTAGCCGCTATCACCGGCAAAATAGATGGTCGGCTTTTCGTTTGCCTCGATTACCCATCCGCCCCAATGCGATGTATTCATATCCCATAGCGTCCGTCTTGTCCAATGCTGGGCCGGGACAAACGTAAACGTAACACCATGAAGCTGCTGCGTTTCCCACCACGCCAATTCCGTTACCTGTTTGTATCCTCTTCTGCGGAACAGGCGGCCAAGTCCGACCGGCACGAATAGATGAGGATTTCCTTTTAGCTTGCGAATGCTTGGAAAATGCAAATGATCGTAATGGCCGTGGGAGATAAGGACGACATCCACTTCCGGCATTTCGCTTAACGCAATACCTGGTTCGGAAAGCCGCTTTGCCGTTCCCATCCGTTTGGCCCATACCGGATCAGTGACGATCGTGATGCCGTTCATCTGAATGACAAAGGTCGAATGCCCAACCCAAGATAGCAGCGTGCGGCCGCGGTTCGTATGAAGCTGTTTGTACTGTGGCATGGTGACGCGTGGAACTTGGTAGGATAAATCTTTCTTTTTGCTTTTCCGTTCCTTTTGCCAGCGGCGAAAATCGGCAAATGTTTTTTTCATCGAAACCCCATCTAGATTTTCGTATCTTTTCATTTTATTCCTCACCTTATTTGTGCGCTATAATATAAAAGTAGCAAAAATCTTTTTTCGAAACAAAATATGTTGCTTGGTGGTGAACATCATGCTTCGCACTTTTACCATTCGCACGACAAAACGGGATGAAATGATCGAGATTACTTCGTTTGTCGCGGAAACGGTTCGTGAGTCAGGCGTAACGGAAGGGGTTGCCATCGTGTATTGCCCACATACGACGGCGGGAATCACGATTAACGAAAACGCTGATCCAGATGTAAAACGGGATATGATGCGCCGCTTTGACGAAACGTATCCGTGGGAGCACCCGCTTGACCGCCATCTAGAAGGAAATACGGCCGCACATATGAAAGCAAGTACGGTCGGCGCGTCGCAGCATGTCATTATTACGGATGGTCGGCTTCTTTTAGGAACGTGGCAGGGCATTTATTTTTGCGAGTACGACGGTCCGCGCCAACGCACATTTTATGTGAAAGTTTTGCAAGGATAAAAACGAATCAAATCAAGCCATGGCGCAAACGGGTACACAAGTTGTTTGTTTCACAAAACTGTAATATTATTATGTAAACTTTAAAGAAGCAAAGGACTAGCCAAAAGCGGCTAGTCCTTTGCTTTATATTCCAACGTTTCTTTCTTAAGTGCAGTGGGATTAGGAAAGGGTCGTTAAAATGAGCGGGCCGTTTTTGGTGATCGCGATCGTATGTTCATATTGTGCGGAATAGGAGCCATCGATTGTCCGCGCGGTCCAGCCGTTTGGGTCCATTTTGCTTTGCCATGCGCCGATATTGACCATCGGCTCAATCGTGATCACCATTCCTTCTTTTAAGCGCATGCCCTTTCCCTTTTCCCCAAAGTGCGGAATATATGGCTCTTCGTGAATCGTCGGTCCGATTCCATGTCCGGTGAAATCGCGGACGACGGAGAAGCCGTTTGCTTCTACATATGTTTGAATGGCGTGGCCGATATCGCCGATCCGGTTGCCGATGACCGCCTGCTCAATCCCTTTATAGAGCGATTGCTCTGTCACATGAAGCAATTTTTGCACTTCTTCGCTCACGTTGCCGACGGCGTAGGTCCATGCCGAATCGGCAAGGGCGCCATGCAGGTTGACGACAAAATCGATCGTGACAATGTCGCCTTCTTTTAACGGCTCGTTGCGCGGAAAACCGTGGCAAATTTCGTCGTTAATCGAGGCACATGTTGCATAAGGATATCCACGATACCCTTTTTGCTCTGGCGTTGCTCCGTGCTTTGCCAAAAATGTTTCTACAAAATGGTCAATTTCCATGGTTGTGATCCCAGGCTCGATGAGCTTGGCGACTTCTTGATGGCAAGCTGCTAATAATTTTCCCGCTTCGTGCATTAGCTTTATTTCTCTTTCCGTTTTCACATGAATCATGCCAAATTCCCCTTTTCATTCATATTTGCCGGCTTGTGAAACCGCAAGTCTATTGTGTATTGTAGCAGAAAAACAATATGGAGATAATTGAACTACCCCCACTTACCGGCTAAAGCCGGTAGAAGTGGGGGATTCTTGTTTCCTCTGGCCGTAGTTGCTCAAAGGTCCCAAGAACCCCCTCCGTTCAACGAGAGGAGTAGCCATACGAGATGTCCGAAGTGTCCTTTCGGGACGACCAGCTATATGCCTATGGAAGCACATATAGAAGGTACACCATCTTTCATTCGTATGGCATCCAAAGAACGCATTGCAATGCACCCAGCTCCTAGAATCGCCATCTGCTCCGGTGACGAGAGTAAGATACTGGTACAATGCGCTCTTGAATGAACAACATTTTTATATTAATAGGTATTCATTATGTTGTTATGCCAAAGTTTTTATTAGCTGCCGTTTTTCTTCTTCTAACAAGGATGGATGAAATACATCTATCTCTTGATATGGTTGATTCACATTAAAAAGATGGTATAGTGTATGTGTACGAACAGAAAACTTCTTATCTAAAATAGACCAATGCTTCCAATGATGAGAAGCATCTTTCGGGACATACTTTTTCAGCACCTTTGGAGCTTTTTCTTTATATCCTAATCCTCGACGGCCAATCGTAAATGCAGCTGCTTGGTGGATAGAGATACCGAATTTACGCATATACTTCAGTTTTCCAGAGACAGAAGTAAAAGCCGGATTCACTTCTATCACAGCAACACCCATTTTGTCGGCACGGCTTTTGATTGCTTGTATCATTTTTCGATAGGCGAACATACTCTTCATCCGATTTGCTTTCTTGTTACCGTATCGATCCCCTGTTTTGGATAAGGTGGTATCCAACTTCTCCAAAACAATAGGTTTTTTCTTTCGAACCGCAATATCTACTAAAGTAATGGCTTCTGCTTCGATGATTTTTGTAATCTGGCCCGAAGTTTTATCTTCTATCGAAAACGAAAATTTCCCATTTTCCAAAAAGTTACCATCTTTCGAAACATTTGTCCAAGCGATGTGATGGTAGTTACAATCTACACCAATAACTCCATCGGAAGTAGAAAAATGAATATATGGATTCGATTCCACATCCACCAAACATTTGATGATATAGTATTCCCCGTGATCTTCAATCGACCAAGAAATTGGTTTGCCATACTCTTTTTTGTTTTTACATTGGATTTGATCTGTCACCGTTTTATTCACCATTTCTTGGCCGTAAGGGAATATTACTCCCGAAAAGGTAACTACTTTTCCTGTTATCGAGTTCATATGAAGTTCTTTTGTAATTGGATTATAGTGAAACACAAAGTTTCCAGAACCAGCATCTTTCCGGCCGGAGATGATCATTTCTTTATTTCGGGCAGCTAAAAAGAGTTTTCTCCAAGCTTCGTGGTCTTTTATAAATTCTTCTTTCGTAAATTGTTGTTTGAATAGTTTTTTACCGCCAAAAACAGCACTTGGAATATGTTCTTTTAATTTGGTCTTCTTTTGTTCTAATCGATATAAACGATGTGTTAAACGACCGATTTTGGCTTTGGTTCGTTTGATTTCTACATCGAGATAGCAATGTTCAAAAAGATATGTGTTCATCCAAATGAAAGAACGGTCTTTTAATCCTAAAGAAATGATTCCGCTCTTATGCAAAACAAAGTTTGTATTTTTCGGAAACCGTAAGTTTCCTTTGATACAACTTTCTTTGATTTTGCGTAATTTCGTCAGTTTCGTTCGTTCTGTTTTCCGTTTTTTCTTCACATCTTTTATTTTTTCTTCTGTCTGTTGAAGGTGTATTTTATTTAATTCCATTAGAGAAGAGAAAAGAGCATTGGCTTCTCGAACGGCACTGTTGGCAAAATAGTCATTCAGTCCGTATTTTTTCTTCACAACGATATGCAGACTTTCTTGATGCAATTTTCGTCCCCATCGTTTTTCCCGGACCAGTGTTTGAAAAGCGAAACGCTTTGCGCGATGGAATAACTCTAATGCATAAGATGTTTCCGTCACATGAAGAATATCCATTTTGGATTTATACAATCTTCTTGAAAAATACGCTTTTTTCATCTTTTCTCCACCTTAACAGAACGTGAGTTCGGTATATTTGTTTATATTTTATGACAGAAGAAGAACGTTTTTCAACTATTACGATTACTAAAAAAATGCCGATTCATCCCCCACCTATGCCCCGCTTAGAGGTGAGGATCTTCTCGACAAAAAAAATAAAGGGGGGCTTTTTTTATTGTGAATATTTTATTTCGACCTGGACTATTTCTTTTAAATTGACTTCTATTTGGAAAGAAATTTCTTTTATTATTCCTCATCTTTGCGTTTCCAACATCATCAATACGCAATTATTGACGGCAGATGAAATAACGATCGACACGAAATCGTTTTATGAAGCGACAAGCCCAGCGCGGGAAAAAATGTTTGCCGCAGCCGGGCAAATGGTTCAACTGCTGGAGATGCGCATTGCTGAAAAGTATGAACAATTGAACGTTGTAAAATGGGAAACGATTGTTGTGATTATCACGGTATCGCTAGCGGTGCTATATTTGTTTGCGGTGTTTTATCGTTCCGTCCATCAACATGTTACGTTTATTGAAGAAAGAACGTTACAAACGGCAAAAGGCGACTTAATGGTGCAGTTACACATTCATACGAAAGATGAGTTTGCCCGCATCGCCCATTCGTTTAATTCGCTCATTCATTTGTTTCGAACGATCATTCGGCCGGTCGAACAGTTTCAACTGTAATGAAAACGGCTATCCGTTTTGCGAAGGATAGCCGTATTTTTGTTGCTGCGTATTTTGAACTCTATTAAATTCGCACACTTCTCTTCTGTTGGATATATATACGACGTCCTAGTTTATGACGTGGCAAAAATCTTTTTTCTTTCCGAACCTCATGTGGCAAGTGGGGGGAAGAAAGCGGCAGATAAATGGATACTTCGGTTCCTTTATGTACTTCACTTTGGATATGAATCGTTCCATTCATTGATTCAATAATGCGGTATACGACCATCATTCCTAATCCGGTGCCTTTCGTCCCTTTCGTTGTAAAATACGGCTCCCCAAGCCGCTCTATTTGTTCTTTTGTCATGCCGACACCGGTATCGGAAATACGGATCAGCACATGCTGCTTTTCAATCGAAACGTAAATTTGCAGCACACCGCCGTTTGGCATTGCTTCGACAGAATTTTTCATAATATTCAGCAAACATTGGCGAAATTTCTCGCGTTCTCCTGTGATTGAAAACGGAGCTAAGGTTGCTTGCACTTCCACGCTGTTCATATTGGCGAACGGGCGTATAAGATCAATCACGCGTTCGATTTCGGTTTTGACATTCAGCTTTTCTACCGATTCCGGTGCCGGTTTGGCAAAAGTTAAGTAATCGGTAATAATTGTTTCGGCTCGGTCTAACTCTTCGATCGCGATTCGCGCGTATTGCTTCCGTTTTTCCGGCAGAAGATGGTGTTGCTCTAGCAATTGCATAAACCCGCGCGCGGCCGTGAGCGGATTGCGGATTTCGTGGGAAATGGATGCCGCTAGATGGCTTACCGCTTCCATTTTTTCCGCGCGGATAATTCGTTTCCGCAAGGTGATATTGTTATAAATCATTTCTTTTAATGAACAGGCGATGAACATACATATTGGCTGAACGAGCAAATAGGTCAGAGAAAGGAGAACAGACGGTGATGGAATGCCATAAAATAATTCGGCCAGTCCGATCGTTAAAATCCCAGAAAACGCAGACAGCGCTGTTGCCAGCGATATACGGTGTTTGGACGGCAGCTGCAAAAACTTTTTTGACAATACTATGCTTGTAATCAGAACGACCGCGGAAGTAACAACGGTAACAAAAAGCTCCATCCCTTCAAATAAAGAACGATAACCAACCGTTACTAAACAGAGAAACACGCTCGTTGCCATTCCTCTATATAAACTTCCTAGCCAAAGCGGGATTTGACGCAAGTCGAAGATAAGCTTTTCGTCAGCGCCGACAGGAATGGTCATACATAGAATAATGACAAAGGCATAAACGACGACAAGCAAATGTTGTTTAATATGTTTCGGCACATTTCGTTGTTCGACCCAAATCGGAATAATAAAAATAGGAAGAAGGATAAAAAACAAATTTAACAAAAAGTCTTTTACAATATTAAGCATTGCTGCACCTTCTTTCACGTAATGCGGTACGTTCGAAGCAAATTCAGCAATTACTGCTAATATACTAAATTGTAAACAGAAAAAGTGGCGAATGTTAAGGGCGAATTCATAGTGTTTTTTTGACATAAATCTTCGTTTTTCAACAAAAAATTATAGGCCGAAAGCATCATTTTATTTATAGCAGGAAATATCTTTTGATTTTTTCTACTATTCTATAATATTTTAATTATAAAAAATTTACATTTTAGGGGGGAGTTTTTTTGAAAAAGCGGTCTATTTTTTCGGCGGTGATGGCGCTGTCATTGGGGGTAGGGTTATGGAGCGTGCCGAGTGTGGCCGCACCGAACGTACAGGCGAAAGAGCCGGCGATGTATGCAGCACAGCAAGGAGGGCCGGTGGATTTAGCGATTGCGAATGAAGAAAAGCTGGTAGAAATGCTGAAAAAAAGCGGAAAAATTTCTGCCAATACGACACCGGTTGAAGCGGAAGAAGCGGTTCGAACTTATTTAAAAGAAAAAGTGTCACACACTGTAAGAGAAAAGGGAGAATTGTATAAACAAGAAGCAAAACGAGAAAAAATGCTGCAAGAAAACTATCAGAAAAATAGCGTTTTAAATGGAAAAGGAAAGAAACTAGGACAATCGAAAAATACAACCGTTCCTTCTGTGCAAGAGGAAGCGTGGAACGGAGGAAAACGGGTCGACCGGGTACTGGTGCTTTTAATAGAATACCCGGATTTTCCGCATAATTCGATTCAGCCGGGCGAAACAGACATGTATTATAAAGATTATTCGAAAGAACATTATTATGATATGATTTTTGGTGATCAAGACGGCTATTATGAAGGACCGAATGGCGAAAAATTAATTTCAGTGAAAAAATATTATGAACAGCAGTCTGGAGGAAGCTATTCGATTGAAGGTGCAGTCGCTGGCTGGTATAAGGCAAAATACCCGGCCAAATATTACGGCGGCAACGTGCCGGATCCTGATGGGAGTGATGCCAATGCCCGTGCGCTCGTAAAAGAGGCGCTTGCGGCCGCCGCCAAAGATCCAAGCATCGATTTGCGGCAGTTTGACCAAGAAGACCGTTACGATTTGGATGGAGACGGCAATTACCGTGAGCCGGACGGTTTAATTGACCATTTAATGATTGTTCACTCTAGTGTTGGAGAGGAAGCAGGCGGCGGACAGCTTGGCAGCGATGCGATTTGGTCGCACCGTTGGAATTTAGGGGGAGTATTCCGCATTCCGGATACATCGACTGATGTCCCGTATTGGAGCGGACAGCTTGCTGCGTATGACTACACGATTGAACCGGCCGACGGCGCGGCAGGGGTGTTTGCTCATGAATATGGTCATGACCTAGGCTTGCCGGACGAGTATGACACGCAATATTCAGGATTAGGCGAACCGATCGCTTACTGGTCGATTATGTCAAGCGGCAGCTGGGCGGGAAAAATTCCTGGTACAGAGCCGACCGGCTTCAGCGCATGGGCGAAGGAATTTTTGCAAACCACGATGCCGGGAAGCAACTGGCTGACAGGAACGACGGTCGATTTCAATGAAATTACGAAAGACGGCGTCGAATTCTTGTTGGATCAGGCAAGCACGAAAGGAACGAACAACGATGCTGTTCGCATCAACCTGCCGGATAAAGAAACAGTCGTCACGACTCCAGCGAGCGGAACGTATGCTTACTTCTCCGGAAAAGGAAATAATTTGGACCAATCGATGTCGGTAACGTTAGATTTAACGAAAGCAAAACAAGCGAAATTAACGTTTAAAACGTGGTATCAAATTGAAAAAGATTGGGATTATGCGTCTGTCGAAGTGAAAGAAAACGGTTCTAACAAATGGGTAACCGTTCCAGGCACAATTACAACAACGGACAATCCGAACGGACAAAATCCAGGAAATGGGATTACCGGTTCTTCCAACGGCTGGGTGGACGCGCAATTTGATTTATCCGCTTATGCAGGAAAAACGATCGAGCTTCGGTTCCACTATGTGACCGATGTTTATGTTGCCGAAGCAGGCTGGTATGTCGACGATGTGCAAGTGACGGCGGACGATGTGACAGTGTTGAAAGACGACGTCGAGAAAGAGCCGCTCTTTACTTTGAATGGTTTTACAAAAAGCAATGGAAAATGGTATTCGAAACATTATTATTTGCTCGAATGGCGTAACCACCACGGAGTCGATGAAGGATTGGCTCATATTCTCCGCGGCGATCAATTGTTATCATACGATCCAGGGCTTGTTGTGTGGTATGTCGACGAGTTGTACGACAACAACTGGACAGGCATTCATCCAGGCGACGGATTCCTCGGCGTTGTCGATGCGGACCAAAAAACGTTGAAATGGTCAGGCAACACGCCGGCCTCAACACGTTACCAAGTCCATGATGCCGCGTTCAGTGTGCAAAAAGGGGAGAAATTCCGCCTCGAGCTCAACGATTCGAAGTTAATCGATAATCATACATCGCCATTGCCGCTATTTGACGACAGCAGCTCTTACGAAAATAAAGAGGTTATCGATGCGGGAAGAAATGTTCCAAATTATGGATTGAAAATCCGTGTCATTGGCGAAAGTGCCGATCGTTCAGCGGCGCGTATCTTGTTGTATCGTTAAGTTAGAACATGGACGCAGGACAGTCCCCTGCGTCTCTTTTTATCGACAATATTTTCGGAAATGGGTATAATAATTTGTTGATTTTTCTTCATTCCTTCTCCCGCCATTTGTTTTTATAATTGTAAGCAAATGCTATATCAAGGGGGATTTTTTCGATCATGCGGGAGCTGTATAAGCAGTTGATGGTGTGGATTGAAGAAAAGCAGCCGGTTAAAATTAAAACAAAGCAAGGAGAGGCAACGTTTTTGCCTGTAAAACTTTACAAAGATGGGCGGAAATTATTTGTCTATAACCGCAACATGAACTTGATCAACATCTCGTTAGACCATGTGGTTTCCATTGAGCCGACGCGCATTTACGGGTCGTTTGATCGAAGAGAAAAATACATGGTACATACTCGTTAGGCAAGAAGGAAAAGAGCGTGCTCCTAAAGGACCGCTCTTTTTTGTATTGCGTGGCAGAAAGGCGGTATTTTACAATAAAGGTATTCGTATCTAGGGAAGGAGAGGGGAAAGATGCGTGGAAAACGTATTGCGTTATGCGCGTCACGGAAGCTGGAAGAAATGTCGACGCTGATTGAAAAACAAGGCGGAATTGCAGTCGTGCGGCCGGCGCAAGGAACGGTATTTTTGAAAGAGAAGGAGCTAGAAGAGGAAATGCGCGCGGTAATGGCCGTGTGCCCGGATTGGTTTATTTTTACAACAGGTATCGGAGTGGAAACGTTGCTGGAGGCGGCAGAGAGAGGAAACATAAAAGAAGAATGGCTGACCGCCATACAAAAGGCGCACGTAGCGGCGCGCGGCTATAAAACGGTCGCGGCGCTGAAAAAAATCGGCATTTCTCCTATCGCTGTCAGCGATGATGGCACCACAAAAGGGCTGATCCGCTCCTTGGCAGAATTTACATTGACAGGGAAACAGGTCGTAGTGCAACTGCACGGCGATACCGCGCCGGCGCTTAAGCAATATCTAACCGAAAACGGCGCATCCTACAGCGAATTGCTTCCATATCGCCATGTAGCGCCAGATTCGCAAACATTGGAAACGCTGTATGAGGAAATCGTGCGCCGCGAAGTCGATGCCGTTTGCTTTACAGCGGCGGTGCAAGTCCGCTTTTTATTTTCTTTTGTAAAGGAGCAAAAAGATATCGAGCTGTTTCGCCGAACGCTGAATGAGCATGTCGTTGCCTGTGCGGTTGGAAAAGTCGCGCAAGAAGCGCTTCAAGAAGAAGGAATTACTAGAGTGATCGCTCCTAAACTGGAGCGAATGGGGGCGATGATTGTCAAGTTATCGCAGTATTTTGAACAGAAGAAAACTTTTGCATAAACAGCGCTGAAGGATTTCATCCTCATAAACTTATTAGCATGATAAAAAATCACGCAAGGAGGCTCTCTTGCGTGATTTTTTATCTATCGGTGTGATATTGCTCACAACGTGTTTGTGAGAAACAAGGTACAATCATAACAAAGAAATGATAGCAGGTATAAGCAGTTTGATAAACATCTATAAAAATGTGTGAAATCATGTCAATATCTTCTGTTATTGGATGTGGAGAGGCGGATGTTCTCCATCTTTTCCACCCTCTCCTGTCTGATGATAAAAAATTATCTCCTCCTTCCCTATGTTAAAAGGAAATGAAGAAGAGTTGGCGAATATATGTTCTGAAGGATCCAAACAAGGGGGAAGGCAAGGGGATGAAAACGGCTCGGGGGATGAAAATCGTTTCTCATGATGAATCACAACTTCGCTCATTGGATGAGTTGATGCGCGTCTTTGGTTCCGCGAAGCGATACGCGTTCAACCGTTTGCTGGAGGGAAGGAACGCAAAAGACATCATCCAGCACCTTCCGCGCCCATTTCGGCTTAACAAACGGTTTGCCGAAGATGCGGTCTTGCTTGCTCAATCGCTGATTTCTTCCCAACGTGAGTTGCTTCCAATAAGGCTGGAGGATGTGCAAGCGAAAATCGAAAAAAACGAAAAGAAAATCGATGAGTATCAACATGGTAGAAAAACACCGAAAAAAGT